>NZ_DASWWZ010000173.1:0-12164 GCF_036405755.1 Schlesneria sp. | reverse complement strand
CAGTTACTTCAACCATCGCCTTCGGACCAAGGTCACGTCGGATGGCGTTGCCACCCAGGGGCAGAGGAAGCTGTGTTTCGTTCATCCACCACTTGCCGAGGTCGACGATGAGGTGCAGGCCATCGTTCTGGTACGTCAGCTGGCCTTCGTGAATGATGAGTCCGGCGTCAACCTTGCCTTCGCTGGTTACTTTGAGAATCTCGTCGAAGGGGTAAACGACCGCCTTGAAGTCGTCTCCCAGAGCGAGGCGAAGTGCCAGGTAGGCAGTCGTCAGCTTGCCGGGGATCGCGATGGTTTTGCCGCGGAAGTCGTTCAGGCTTCCTGGCTGCTTCGCGACGATCATGGGGCCGTAGTTGTCACCCATGCTGCAGCCACACGCACAAAGTGCGTAGGTCTGGGTCATGTAGGCGTAGCCATGCAGACTGACGGCAGTCAGCTCCAGCTCACCTCGAAGAGCTCGCTCATTCAGCGTCTGGATATCCTGAAGCTCGTGAGTGAACCTGTAGTTGCCTGTGTCGATCTTGTCATTGGCGAGCGCATAAAACATGAACGCGTCGTCAGGGTCAGGACTGTGTCCAACACGAATGAGGGTCTTTTCGGACATCGGAAAACTTTTGGCTGAAGGTCAGAAATTCGCAGAGCAGTCTCCGCGTTTGCTCACTAGCGAATCCTAGTGATCTTACCCCAGCCTGACCACTCTCCCGCGTGCCGAAAGACCCCTTTCACCGCCTTATCCGATGCGACTGGTCCTTCGCGAGAGATCAGTCGCTGACGCATGGTCTCTCGCGGTACCCTGATGGACCCGTTGACGACTGGGGGGCTACGGCACTGATGTGACGAATGTCAGTTGGCGACGCGGGCGGCTGCGTGCTGAACGGGGAGCTGCGGGCCGACCGACGCCAGTAAGTCAGAAATTTTTGACCGATCTGATGCGGTGACAGTGCTGAATGGGGGAGCAAGTTGCTCGGAACAGATTCCCGCGACTGACAGGGCGCACTTCAGGCCCGACAGATAGCCGGATGGGCCTTCGCCAGCGATGCCGTAAAGGTTTCCCAGTTCCATGACCAGCTTTTGCAGGCGATTGATTTCCGCGTGGTTTTTTCCGTCTGCGGCCTGAAAGAGTTCGACGAACAATCTTGGATAGAGATTGGCACCCCCATTGACCCCTCCATCTCCCCCCATGAGGACGGATTCGGCAGTCAGATGTTCCGGGCCCATCAGGAATGTCCAGTCGGGGCGGACGGACCGTAGTTCCAGCAGCTTGCGGAAGGCCTCGATGTCGCCTGAGCTGTCCTTCACGCCACAAATGTTCTTGTGGTCCGCCAGTTGTCGGACGGTCTCGAACGTCAGGGACAGCTTCACGCAGGAAGGCATGTTGTAGACGAACAGTGGAAGAGGAGAATCGTCGGCCAGCTCCGAGATAAAGCGGCTGACGTGCGATTGCTCGACTGAAAAATAGTAAGGTGGTGCCGCGACAACCGCAGCGGCGCCGACGCCATGAGAATACGTCGCCAGTTCAAGAGCTTCGACGAGAGATGTGTCGGTGATTCCGACGAGCACCGGGACACGCCCGGCGACAATTTCGCATGTGCGTTCGACCAGTTCATAGCGGAGTCGGTACGAAAGACTGGGACCTTCGCCTGTCGTGCCCAGAATGAATAACCCCGCGACCCCGGCGTCGATTTGATGGTTGAGCAGACGTTCCAGTCCAGCGTGATCCAGATCGTCGCGTCCAATGAGCGGAGTCACTACGGGAGGCACGATGCCGCGAATTGGTTTCGGGAAAGCAGGAGTGGAAGGAACGGAAGGCATTACGAGCGACTCCAAAATGAACGGAACTCAAGTCTGTGGACGGGACGAGGCAGAAGCTTAACGCTGACTTTGCAAAGTTCATTTTATCGACAGAGGAGCAGGTTCACGTGGAGAGTTCCTGGTCAATGACACTTTCTGGAAGTGGATCGATCCGAACTTCACGAGTTTGCCGTTCGGCCAGCCGGCTTGCAGTCAGTCCAATCAGCAAAATCGTTAGTGCTCCCACCACAATGATCAGGTTGTCGTTGAAAGGGCTGACAAACCAGCTTAACCCCTGTGAGCTGAGATAACCGCTGGCCATGGGGGTGACCGTCATCCAGACGATGACGATGACTCCGGCGGTCACGGCGATGGCAGCATGACGCGAGTTCGCTCGTCGTGAGAGCAACCCGAGCAGGAAGAGGCCCAGTAGTCCGCCGCTGAATATTCCCGATAGTTTCCACCAGACGTCCAGCGCGTTCCGCTGGCGTCCGACCATGGCCAGGGCTGCGCAGATGCTGAGCATTCCCATAATCAGCGTTGAATAATGGAGAACGCGCATCGACTCTTTCTCGCCCGCATCCGGGTGAATGTAGCGGCGGTGAATATCGCAGAGATACAGCGTTGCACAGCAGTTCAGATTCGAGTCCATTGCGGCTGAGAAGATTGCCGCCAGGACAAGCCCCATCACGCCGGGGGGAAGTTGCGAGCCGATGAAGTGCGGGAAGACAGCGTCGGACTTGATGTTCGGCGGCAAGTCGGATGGGCGTTGCTGGTAAAGTACGAATAGTGCCGTCCCGATGAAGAAGAATGCCGCGCTGAGGGGAATAAAGCAAAGGCCTCCCATCCAGACGCTCCGTGCTGCGTCTTCATCGGATTTCGCTGTCGCATACCGCTGGATGTAACCCTGATCAATGCCGAAGTTCTGTAAGTGTGTGACGAGTCCGAAAAGCACCATCACCCAGAAGGTTGACTGGGTCACTCCCAGATCCATGTCTCCCAGGCTGAACTTATGATTTGCTACCGCGACTTGGAAAAGTTCAGGCAGTCCTCCGCTGATTTGCATGACGACAGCCAGCCCACACAGGGCGACTCCGGCAACTAGTACACATGACTGAACGACGCCGGTCCAGATGACCCCTTCTGTGCCACCGAACAACGGGTAAATGGTGATTGCGATGCCGCTGATGATAATGATCGTCGAAACTTCCAGCCCGATCAGTGGCGCCAGTGCCAGTGCCAGCAGGTAGAGGATCATTCCCAGTCGCGCGAACTGAGTCAGCAGGAAACAAACGACGCCGTATGTTCGAGCCCACGGGCCGAATCGTGCTTCGAAATGTTCGTAGGCCGACAGCTGGCCGCTTCGCCGGTAGAACGGGACGAAGTATTTGACTGAGATCCATGCGGCAAGAGGCATCGTCACTGCGAGGACGAATGCATTCCAGTTCCCCTGGTATGCCTTGCCTGGGTTGGCGATGAAGCTGATGCTGCTGATGTAGGAGCCGACAATCGACATGCCGACGGCCCAGCCGGGGATGGAGCGACCAGCCGACATGAATTGTTCAGATGACCCGCTTCTTCTGGCGAACCAACACCCGAACCCCACCACTCCCACCAGGTAAGTTGCAAGCACAATGAGGTCAATGGTGCGGTCTGCTGGCATCGTCTGTCTTTTCAGTTTTATGGGCCGCTAAGTGTTCATCAGCAGGCTGACAAAATCGATGCGGTCACGCAACCGAGACCCTTTAATTACCCCTCGATTCCCGACCCGCACTCTGCTGGCACACATGTCAGTCGAACAGTGAGCGGAACCGACGCTGTCAAAATTCGGGCAATTGGAAAATTCAGATAAATCGGCGCTTGCAACCGCTCTGGCAAGCTGCGTAATCTTTTCGGATGCCGACCTTGATGCCTGTTCAGCGTCTCGCGGACATTTGCGAATTGCATTCAACCCATCTGTACGTCGAGCGTGTAAACGAGGTCACTGAACATTCACTTCTTCTGTCACGAACGCTTTCGCTTTCGACCAAGCTCAAACTTTGGTTCAAGTCGCGGGCCATCTGTACGCATCTAACAGTATCGCATTGCGCTTAGAAGGTTTTCATATGATTCTGCAATCCTGGTTAAACTCGGTACTCGCCCGGTTGAATGCATCTTCAGGTCATACCCGACGCCGAAGGTCGAATGGGATTCAGTCCACAACTCCCACAGTCGTAGAACATCTGGAACAGCGTCGGATGTTGACCGATCCGGTTGTGGCTGCGGTCACGGTTTACATCAACGAGACGCCGCAAGTCTTTCCTTATGCTGCTACTTTCGGCGCTGGGACCGAAGTTGTCTCCATTTCAGTGACAGACCCTGATGCAGCCCCCGACGACTACACTCCCGGCAACATGGAAATCACCGCAGGGAATGTCGATTACAACGGGAATGGGATTCCCGCGTTCCGAATTGACGTCGTCAACGGCGTCGACACCATCGTGGTCAATGATCCTGCTGATCTTAACTACGAAGCCCAGAACTCGTACGCGTTAACGGTCACCGCGACGGACAACAGCGGCGCGACCGGCAGCAACACGATCACGATCAATCTGTGGAACGTGAATGATCGGCCGGTCATTCCGCAGTACCCCTACGATAACGCATCGACTCCAACTCCGACGATCCCCGATGGAATCGTGAACGTTTTCGAAGTCAGGGAAAACAGCTTTAATGGCACCGTCGTCGGGACGGTCACGGCCATCGATCAAGACATTGATTCCAACCCGGTTCAACAGGCGACATTGACGTATGTCCTGGTCGGTACGGTTCCAGGATTCAACGCGGATACACCGGCTTTTGCCATTGATCCGTTCACGGGCAGAATTCGCGTCACCGATCAGTCATTCCTCGACTACGAAGCGCGCCGCGTTGCAAATCTGGGTCAGGGAAACCTGGGTCAAGGGGGGCTTCTCGGCTTCCCTGACGTTGTCTTCGATCTGCAGGTACGCGCAACGGACATCCGGGGTCTTTCCTCCCAGACCTATCAAGGGGGTAACCTCACCGCGAATGGCGGCAACTTTACCAGCGATAGCCACGTCTATATCCGGCTTCGCGATGTGGGAGAAGTTCCTCCTAACGTCGCCAATTCGACAAAGACGCTGGCCGTCAATGAAAACAGCACAGTTGGGCTGAGCGTTGGATTCTTCCAACTCATCTCCGGAACCGACAATTTTGTCATTCCGCAAGGGACGTTCACGCGGATCGCGCGTCCCGGACTGGATCCACTGGAGCCACAGCAGCGTCACAGTTTTGAAATCGTAGGGGGCAATCCCAATAACACCTTTGCCATCGATCCTGATACGGGTGAGATCACCGTTGCCAACCCTCTCGTTAACTACGAGACGCTGAACGCCTACGATCTGCAGATCAAAGTCACTGATCGTAATCTGCACGCAGTCCAGATCGGCGCCGTTGACAACGTTGCACCCCTTTCGACCGTTGCAACCCTGCGGATTACCGTGAATGACGTGAATGAAGTCACGACCATTCCGAACAATCAATCGTTTAATATTCCTGAGAATACGGTTAATGGGACAATCGTCGGTAGCGTTATCGCCAACGATCCTGATACCCAGCAGCCGAACGGGAATGCCAATCTCGTTTACAGCATCATCAGCGGTAACGTGGTTAAGGTGAATGGTGTCGAGTACGCCGGAGTCTTCTCCATTGATCCTGCCACCGGGGTAATTTCTGTTAATAATACGACGGGGCTGCCCAACAACATTGCGTTGAATTTTGAGAATCAGTCGACGTTTGCACTGACGATTAAAGTGGTGGACCGTGGGGATCAGGGAACGTCAGCAAATAACTCGGTCCTGATTAATCTGCAGAACGTGAATGAAACGACACCGGCGGTCCAAGACGCGACGTTCTCGATTGCGGAAAATCGCCCTGCCGGTGACCTTGTGGGACAAGTCATTGCCTCCGTAGGTGAACTCGGAAACACGATCACCAGTTTCCAGATCATGGCGGGGAATAAGGACGGCGCGTTCGCGATCGATTCCGTCGGCCGAATCACTGTCGCCAACCCCTCTGCAATCGACTTTGAAAAGAATCCGGTATTTAACCTGACCGTGCGGGCGACCGACAACGGTTCACCTGCCCTGTTTGCGACGGGGACGATCACCATTCTGCTGAGCAACTTGAACGAGCAGATCGTGATGCTCGATCAGGGGCCAATCACAGTCAACGAGAATACGCCGAACGGGACCATTGTGGGCCAGATCGTGACGTCGGATCCCGACAACGCGAATGCGCCGATCCAGGGACAGTCGTTCGTCATTAATGGGGGCAACACAGGGGGGGCGTTCTCAATTGATCCTCAGGGACGCATCATAGTGGCCAACTCGGCTGCTCTGAACTTTGAGTCGACACCGACCTTCACAATTGTCGCCACAGTGACCGATACGGGCATCCCGTCCACGTCCATGGCAGCGACAATCACCATTGCACTGGCGGACATCAACGATGCTCCGATCATTGGTACGCAGTCCTTTAACCTCAAGGAGCACTCGTTGCCAGGAACGGTCGTAGGGACGGTTCAAGCAACGGACCAGGATTCACCAGCCCAGACCCTGACCTTTGCCATCATCGGCGGGAATGATTCGGGGGCCTTCGCGATCGATCCGGCGACGGGAGCGATCAGGGTTGTTGATCCAGGACTGATCGACTACTCCTCAAACCCGACGTTTGCCTTGACGGTTCAGGTCACGGATAACGGAGTTCCTGCTCGATCCTCCACAGCCACGGTCAACATTCTGCTGCTGGACGGGCAAGAACCACAGATTGCAAATCAGTCGAAGACGATTCCGGAAAACTCCGCCGTCGGTACCGTGATCGCGACTGTTGCCGCATCCAATGGACTCGCTCCCTACACGTACTCCATCTTCAGCGGGAATACGAATAACGCGTTCACGATCAATCCGACGACTGGGGTGATCACCGTCTCGAACCCCGCCGCACTGAACTACGAAGCGATCAAGTCGTTCTCTCTGAAGGTGATGGTCGTCGACAGTCAGGCCACGAAACTGGCGGACACCGCGACCATTACGATCAACCTGACGAACGTCAATGAGGCACCGTCACTGATCTCGCTGGAAACGGCTCCGATTGCCTACACCGAGAACGACGTCGCGCCATTGACTGCAAATATTGTGGCCATCGATCCGGACAGCAATAACGCATCATCGTCGGTGATCAAGATCACTGGAAACTATCAGAATGGTCAGGACCGGTTGAACTTCACCAATACGGCGAAAATCACGGGTGTCTGGGACGCAGCCACGGGAACTCTAACCCTGACCGGAGTCGATTCGTTCTCGAACTACCGCACGGCGATTCGGTCGGTGACCTACACCAACCTGTCAGAGAACCCGAACACATCAACCAGGACAGTCGGTTTCTCCATTACGGATGATGGTGGCCTGACCAGTCCCATCGTGAGTCGGAACATTGCCCTGACCAGCGTGAACGACGCACCCGTGCTGACCGGATCCAGTACGATCTCTTATTCCGAAGCCGATCCTGCGACAGTAATCAATCCAGTGATCAGTGTCAGCGACAGTGACAATGCAACGCTGACGACTGCGACGATCCGGATGCCAAACTATATTGCTGGCCAGGATATCCTGAGCTTTGCCAATAACGGCGTCGATATGGGCAACATCGCCGTGCAGTCAAACGCGAATGGGGTGTTGACTCTGGTCTCTGCCGGAGGTTCAGCAACGCTGGCACAATGGACCAACGCTTTGCGTGCTGTGAAATACGCCAACTCCAGCGGAAATCCCAACCAGACACCACGGAGTGTGCAGTTCCAGGTGACTGATGGGTCCGCTCTGAGCAATGTGATTACCAGCACCATCGAAGTCACGGCCGTCGATTTCCCTCCTGCTCTCTCGCAGGTCGAGCCAGGGTCACTGCTCTACACCGAGCTTTCGACGGTGAAGGTTTCGTCGACGATTACAGCCTTTGATTTCGATAGTGCCAATCTGTCGGGTGCAACGATCCAGATCACCGGCAACTATCAGAACGGTGAGGACTTCCTGCAGTTCACCAACACTGCCAAGATCACCGGGGTGTTCAATGCCGCGACAGGGATGCTGACCCTGACCGGGGTCGACACGGTCGCAAATTACCAGACCGCGCTCCGTTCGGTTTCCTACTTTAATTCCAGTTCTAACCCCTCCGGGTTGCTGCGAACGGTTGCATTCACGGTGACCGACACCACGAACGTGGTGAGTAACTCCGTGGTTCGTACGATCGCACTGGATGCGGTCAACGACGCTCCTGTTCTCTCGGGTATTGAAGAGACGGCGCTGGATTACCTCGAAAATACGGCTCCGAACTACGGGACCAATAACACGACGCCGATTTCGTCCACGATTCAGGTCAACGACCCTGACAGCCTGATTACGCAGGCCACGATTCGCATCACCGGAAATTATGTGCCGAACCAGGACTTCCTGCGCTTCACCAATACGGCAACGATTATCGGAACCTGGAATGCCGCAAACGGGACCCTGACACTGACCGGTCCCGATACCGCCGCCAATTATGCTGCTGCGTTGCAGTCCGTAGCTTTCTACAACCTGCATAACGCTCCAAATACCTCCACTCGAACCGTCAGCTACACAGTGACGGATGACGGCGGTGCAGCAAGTGGACCAAAGCTGACGAGTAACACGGTCAGCCGTGAGATTAATGTGATTGCCGTGAATGATCCCCCCGTGCTGACCAGCTCGGACACAACCGTCCTGGCCTACACAGAGGATGCAACGGCCGTCAAGATCCTACCGAATGTGTTGGCAGCCGATCCTGACAGTGATAACCTGATGGGAGCCCGGATCTGGATTTCTTCTAACTACAACGCTAACGGCAGCAAGGACATGCTGGTCTTCGTCGACACGGCGAAGATCAAGGGATCATGGGATCCTGCAACCGGTATACTCACCCTGTCCGGAGTCGATAGCGTCAGTAATTACCGGACTGCTCTTCGATCCATCGGTTTCGCCAACTCGCAAAGTGGTTTGACGGCTCCAAACCGGACTGTCAGCTTCAGTGTGATTGATGATCAGGGACTGAGCGGCAATACGGTGACGCGTAACATCAGCATTGCAACGCATCCGAATGGTGCGGTCTTGTCGGGAATCGAGACCGTGCCCGCTATCTATAAGGCGAATGATCCTTACACCCCTCCTGCTCCTGTGACATCAACGCTGGTGATCTCGGATAACGACAGTACGCTGCTGCGAAGTGCCGTGATCAAGATTTCTGGCAACTATGTCCGAGGACAGGATCAGTTGCTGATCTCCGGAGCGGTGGCGAATGCAAACCAGATCTCCGCGGCCTGGAACTCTGCAACGGGTGAACTGACGTTGTCGGGACTGGTTCCTGTGGTCAACTACATCAACGCGTTGCGGGATGTGAAGTACTACAACAACGGCAGCTCGGCGCTGAGTACCCTGACCCGGACGATTACATTCACTGTGATCGACGACACGCAACTGGCCAGCAACATTGCGACGCGCAATGTGACAATCCAGACGACCAATACGGCTCCGTTCCTGAACGTCGGGGGCAGCAGCCCATTGCAGTACCAGGAGAAAGACGCAGCGACGAATGTCGTTCCGGCGTTGACGGTTCAGGACGTGGACAGTCCGAATATCGTGAGCGCGGCGGTCAAGATCACAGGAAACTATCAACAGGGACAGGACCAGCTCGTGTTCTCCAACACGGCCAAGATCAAGGGAAGCTGGGACGTCCTGACAGGAACCCTGAATCTGACCGGGGTCGATACTCGGGAAAACTACGAGGCAGCTTTGCGGACAGTGAAGTACCTCAATACGAGTAATAACCCCAGCACATTAACGAGAACTGTCGGTGTCACTGTCAATGACGGGCTGGCCACCAGCAACGTCGTCAGTCGCAATGTCACCATATTGGCACTGAACGATCCTCCTCAGATTGCCACGAACGAGGCTGCCGCACTCAACTACAAACCGTCGCAGGGTGCCGTCAGTATCGCTCCGTCGCTGTCGGTTACCGATCCGGATAGTGCGAACATCACGGGGGCCACTGTGAGGATCGCGTTCAATTATCAGCAGGGGAACGACCAGCTCTCGTTCGTCAACACGGCGAAGATTACCGGAACGTTCGATATCCTGACGGGGATTCTGACGCTGTCCGGGTCCGACACCGTGGCGAACTACCGCACGGCACTGCAGTCGGTGAAGTACCAGTTCAATGGAGTACCGCTCGCATCGATCAAGACGATCTCATTCGTGGCCAATGACGGCCTCGCTCTGGGGAATCTGGCGACGCGGGACATCTCGGTCACACCGAACGCCTAACTGTTAAAAGTCATTGAACGAGTCCGGCTTTCGGACTCGTTTGCTGAGTGAAACTTGAGAGCCCGGCGACACAATTTTGTGCCGCCGGGCCTTTCTGTTCCGTGCCTCTTTCGACCATCGCCTGCACGATTTCGCGGGCGACAGTTTCGAACCTCGACCGTGGAAGGTCGAGTACCGTGGTAAAGCGTGAGAGTTGATCGTTGAACCGAGCTTCAATTCGGCAGCAGCAGTTCGGGTCCCAGTTTGCTATCATAATCCGACTTTCAAAGACATCAGCGGCGCGTCTGTAGACCGTTGATCACTTCTCAATTCCCTGAAACGGCGGCTCGTCCTCCGCGCCCTGGTTATTCGAAATGAAGCAAATTCTGATGCGTAAGTTATTACTTCTGCTGGTAGCTGGCTTTCTGGCCTTTGGCATCTCTTACTTCGCGACCCGCAACGCGATGAAACCTTCGGCTTCCTCACAGACTCCCCCAGAGAAGGCAGAAACATCTTCATCGTCCACTCCCAGCACTGGCTCCAAAACAGGAGCTGACTCTGGCAGTGGCAATGTGGTACCCCCTGGTATGGTTTGGATCCCCGCTGGCGAGTTCTGGATGGGAACCGATTCTCCCGATGCCTGGGATGATGAACGACCGGCCCATCGTGTCAAATTGGATGGATTCTGGATTGATGCGACGGAAGTGACCAATGCGGAATTTCAGCGGTTCGTCGATGCCACGGGATTCCTCACGACGGCTGAGCGAGCTCCGACACTGGAAGAAATCATGGCGCAATCGCCTCCTGGTACCCCACCTCCTCCGGAAGAGTCGCTCGTCCCGGGATCACTCGTGTTTACTCCACCCGAGCATCCGGTTCCCCTGGATGATTTTTCCCAGTGGTGGCAATGGACGCCGGGCGCCAACTGGAAGCATCCGGAAGGACCGGGTTCGCATCTGGCAGGGCGTGAGAACCATCCTGTCGTTCATATTTCCTGGGACGATGCGGTTGCGTACGCGAACTGGGCGGGCAAACGGCTTCCGACGGAAGCGGAATGGGAGTACGCCGCTCGCGGAGGACTTGATCGCAAGAATTACGTATGGGGTGACGAACAGCCGAGTCTGAAACAGCCTCAGGCCAACTTATGGAATGGGACATTTCCACACAGGAACACGAAGGAAGACGGCTTTGAACGGACGGCCCCAGTCCGGTCTTTTCCCCCGAACGGGTTCGGGCTGTTCGACATGTCAGGAAATGTCTGGGAGTGGTGTGCCGACTGGTACGACCGTGATGCCTACAAGCGATTCGGTCGGGGTAAAGTGCAGGTCAATCCGACGGGACCGTCGGTCAGCAATGATCCGCTTCGTCCGTATGCGACCCAGCGCAGCCAGCGGGGCGGGTCGTTCCTTTGCAACGATAGCTACTGCACTCGCTATCGACCGAGTGCCCGGCATGGAGGCACTCCTGACACCGGGATCTCGCATGTGGGGTTCCGCTGTGCCCGATCCGCACAGTAATTTCGGCCCGTAATTGAATTCGTGAACCTGAGTTCCAACACTTTCGCCTGCACCTTTGTCGTCATATTCAGGAGAAGTCAATGCGCTTAAATTCATCCCTGATTACTGCATTTGCGGTGGCTCTCGGAGCTGCGGCAGGTTTTGGTGTCGCCACGGCAGAGTCACAAAAGACACAGGTTCACTCGGCTACTTCCGCTTCTGCCGTCGCGGTGCGGCAGGAGAAGGCGGGCGAAACTTCGGACGCACATCCACGTCGAACCGATTCAGCAACGGTGGTCGCGGGATTGTCTCCGGCAGACCAGCTCGCTGTGGCCAGCCACAATCAGCTTGTCGCAGCGTCTTTGGCCCAGTCGGGAAAGAAGCCCAATATCTGTATCATCTGGGGCGACGATATCGGGCAATCCAACATCAGTGCCTACACGATGGGTATGATGGGATACCACACCCCGAACATCGACCGAATCGCGAAAGAAGGGATGCTCTTCAC
>NZ_DASWWZ010000172.1:0-3277 GCF_036405755.1 Schlesneria sp. | reverse complement strand
AAAGATCCCAAAAACGTCCGGGACAGCAACTTGCTCCACCTTGCGACGCCGGTTTGCGACGGGCAGAGCGTGTTCACTGTGGCTCACTACCGTGATCAGCTTTGGGTGACTGCGGTCGATTTTTCCGGACGCGTGTTGTGGCAGAACCCGGCGGGTCGTTACCTGTCGGAAACAGGTAGCGTCTCGTCGCCGACCCTCTACAAGTCGCTGGTGATCGTCAACGCAGATCAGGCCCGAGACAGCTACATTGCGGCAATTCATCGTCAGACGGGAGAAGTCATCTGGCGCACGCGACGCCCCAAGGGGGAAAGCCTGGGAGCGCCCGTGGTCGGAACAATCGCCGGTCGTGCTCAAGTGGTCGTCGGCGGGCCGGGGGCCGTCATCAGTTACGACCCGGCAACGGGTGAACCCCTCTGGACGTGTCGAATTTCCGCATCACATGTCCTGAGCTCCGTGACCTTTGATTCAGAACGCGTGTTTGCAACAACGGCACAACCCAATGCCGAGGTCATCTGTATCGCGGCGGACGGAACCGGTGATGTGACGACAAGTCATGTCGTGTGGCGCGACGCACGTTTGGCGGGTGAGGTCCCATCGCCCGTATGTCATGGAGGATTACTTTACGTGCTCGCCGAAGACGGGCGACTGTCGTGTGTACAAGCGGCGACGGGAAAACTGGAATGGATCCGGCAACTGTCCGGAACATTCTCTGCCTCACCCGTGATCGCTGGAGACTTCGTCTTTTGTGCGAGCGAATCGGGAGACACCTATTTTGTTCGCACAGGGACAGCAAACCCCGTCATCATCAAGAACACGCTGGCCGAAGGGATCGTCGCCACCCCGATTTTCGCGGGTGATTCCATCTTCATTCGGACGATTCATCAACTGCACAGAATTTCAGGACAGAACGTAGAACCCGTCGTTGAACGCGGAAGCGACGTGCGAAGACGATTCTAAAAACGGATCCAGACGCAGGACGAAATCACCGTGCGCGATTGTGCTCGGAAGAAGGCGGACCGAAACGAGGGAAGCCTCCTCCATGCAAAGCCCGGGCATCTGTCACCCGAGCACAGTCCAGCACGGTGATTTGCGTCGTCCCCGGTGGACGAGATGGCGAACCGAGGCTGCCACAGGACCAGTGAACGCTTACAGAACTTGTCCTTCGATCAGATTGCCGTTCGATTTGACTCGAACGACGCTGCCGGCAGGGCAGACAGCGCGTTTCAGCGTGCCGATCCCCACGCCCTTTGTTTGGGCCGGATCTGGATTCTCGCTGTCGCTGGCCGCGGACGTCAGCACACCCACTTCGCTCTCTCCGGCAGCATCAAAAACAGGAGAGCCACTTGCCGGAGCAATCGGAGATTCAAACCGAATCCGTCGGATCTCACGGTTCGTGTGGCCCAGTGCATCCAGGCGAGCAATCGTCTCCTGACCGAGATAACAACCCTTGTTGAATGAAACACACTGTCTCGTACGAGCCACTTCTTGCGCCAAGTAGTCCTCTGTGAAGTCTTGTCCGAAGAGCGGGTACCCCGCTTCGATCCGCAAGTACTCGAACTGGTCTGAAGTCCCTTCAGGGATACCTACCGATATCATGCCCTGTTTGACGCGGTCCACCTGGCTCCGGGGAATCGACATCAGAAAACCAGGTGCTCCAAAGAGGTCGACGCGACGAATATCGATTGCCGTGTCGTGAAGCTCGCGCTGCTCTGAGTCACCGATCCGCATGGTCTCAGGAAGCTGCAGCAACTGTGTCGCCAGCGGTCCTGACACGAACAGTTCTCCAAAATCGTCCTCATGAGCAATCAGTTGCACGTCGTCGATCAGAACGAACTTCTGAAGGTGCGGCAGGATGGCTGACTGCTGCTGAGGGGCCCCGTCCAGCCAGTGCGAATCCTCACGACAGAAAACATAGACGTGAGCGACCACTTTTCCTTTCAGGCTGGTCACGAATGTTTCGCAACCGGTTCCCGGTTTCAGTGACTTGATGTCATTCGACATGAAGCTGTGCAGGAAACGAGCGCGATCCGCCCCCCGAACTTCAATTTGTGTTCGATTGCTGACATCAAACACGACCACGCTTGAACCGGCTGCGTTTCGGATCGCTGCCAGAGAAATCGATGAGTTTCGGTTATCAGTGCTCAATGGATGCTGCCTTTTCTTGTGATGATCGCGATCTTCGCCCGGATAGCAAGAGCCGTAATTCGGTCAGGTTCACAAGGCGTGCCGTGAAGAGGAAGGCTAATCCACCCATTCCCATGGGAAGGACCAACCGAACTAGCCGCTCCAGGAACTCTACCCGAATCGGGAATGAGGTCGGCATCAACAGGCAGACCAGAACCATCACCAGGGTCGCCGTCAATGTTTTCAGCGTGGTGATGCCGATCTCACGCCAGTTGAGCGTTCCCAGTTTGTGCTGAAGCATGAGCGCCGTCACGGTGCTTTGTCCCGCCGCGACGAATGCCGTGGAAAAGGCGAGCCCAATTCCGCCCAGAGGCCAGATCAGTGTCAGATTCAGCACAAAATTAATCGCGACCGCTCCGAGACCGATGTACATCGGAGTCAGTCGATCCCCGATCGCATAGAAGCCACGTTGCAGGATCAGCAGGCCACAGTACGCCCAGACCCCGGAACCGTAAGCGGCAATCATCTGTCCCGTTGTTTGAGCAGCCTGCGCATCAAACTTGCCATACTCGAAGAAGAATGTCGCCAGTGGCTGACCAATCAGAATCAGGCCGGCGCTCGCGGGCAATCCGATGGCAATTACCAGGCGGATTCCAAACGACAGATCTGATCTCAGCTTGTCCGAGTCCCCATTCTGGGCATGCGCCGTTAACAGGGGGAACAGGACTGTCCCGAGAGCAACCCCGAACACACCGAGGGGAAACTGATAAAGACGCTGGCCGAGGTACAAGGCCGTCGCAGTCCCTTCACGAAGAGGATAATTCAACGCCCAGGGAAGGGGCATCAGTTCGTTGGAGCCCGCTGGCTGCGTGAATCCCCAGGCGACGAAACTGTCCAGGACCGCGTTGAGTTGTGTGATCGATACTCCAATCACGACCGGCAACATGCTTCTGGCAATTCGTCCCACCTGCCCCATCGACAGCCGCCAGTCAGAGCGGAACCCGAAGCCGCACTGCGTTAAGACGCTCAGCGGAAAAATCAGCTGAAGTACCCCGCCGATCAGCACACAGACCGCAACGACGTAGACCTGCGTAATCTCGTCCGTCCAGAACGGAACGATTCCCCACAGACTCAGCAGCCACACGGCATTCAG
>NZ_DASWWZ010000171.1:0-4797 GCF_036405755.1 Schlesneria sp. | reverse complement strand
TCGTAGTAGACGGCGAACGCCAGTTGTTCTCCTGAGGACGACCAGCAGGGTGATTCAAGCCAGCCATAGGGTGAAGGTCCGTTAGCCCGCCAGACAGAATCGGGGATCTGAATCACGTGACCGGACTTGACGGTCAGTATGTCAACTTGGCTGCTTCCTTCATGCGTGACGTCGAAGCTGTCGGGCGTCGTGATGAGAGCGATTCTGGTTTCATCCGGACTGACACTCATGGAGTGAATGTATCGATTCTGGTCGTAGAGCGTCTCGACTCGCCAATTTGTTAAATTCACTTTGCACAGGCGACTGCATTCGGAGGCACCTTCACCATAGACGAGGTTCTTGAAATCCTTCTTCAGTTTTGCCCATTCGGCGTGCGGCTGGGGGACCGATTCGACGTAGTAGACAGAATCCCCTCCAGAGCCGACCTCAAAGGCACTGATCCCATCCGAGCAGAATGTGACGGGAGTGATCCGAGTGGACTCGATATGAAGTCTCCACACTTGAGCTTTGTCGTTGTAGGGAGGACTTGTCTCATTCGGTCGTTTAAACGTTCCCCGAAAGAACAGCGATTTCCCGTCAGGAGCCCACTTGACCATCATTTGCGGGCCCGGATCGAATGTCAGTCTTTCCGTTCTTTTCGTGGCACTGTCGACCAGCCAGATGTCGACATTGCCGGGGACGTCGGACTCGCCCCACCGTCGTTCGACGTAGGCGACGTGTTGGCCATTCGGTGAGATTTCGCACTCCGTAATGTGACCTTGCGTGAAGTAATCAGCGATCGTGACCGAGTGAGTTCGCTTTGTTTCTTCGCCGGCCGAAGGAGTCGCTGTCGTGAAGATCAAAGCGAACGGTATCACCAGCAGGATAAGGATCAGTCGTTGACTACGTTGCATCTTGAGTTCCTTGTGAGTTGGCATAACGGTGCAATCGTGCTGTCGCTTCCGCCGGAAACACTTCTTGCAAGACTCATCGGAGGAGGGGGAAAGTAACTCCCTGACCAGTTGCCGCTGTAGAGCGTTAACTAACGTAATCGTCGTTCGAGGTGAGGTGCAGATTATAGGGGTGTGTGTACGAGTGTACAAACGCAGGGTGATAATTCATGTAAAGCGAACATTGTCCGAGTCCTGCTTTAATATGGTGGTCGCTTCCTCGTGACTCGTCTGGATAAATCAGGTCAGAGCGAGTCACGATCTCGTCTCTGATTAAACGATCTCGTCTCTGATTAAAGAGGTGAGGCTGCGGCGTGTGACCGCCATCTCTTCATGAGGGCTACCGGCTGGCAATCTGTGCAGCGAAGTTCAGGGCGACCCGAAGCTGCCCGCTTTTTGACGGTGAGGATGCCATAGTCCAGGGAAGGCAATGTGCGGTCATGCAGGGTTCTGCAAGGGTGGGGCTTGAAGAGTGTCGGTTGACGGACACTGCAAAGCGGTCGAACAATTCAGGGTTGCTGTGATTTCTTTTGATCGGGGAATACAGTTCTTCTCTCTTTCTGGAGGGTCCCTTGGAGTCGAGCCGGTGGCAACGCAGAGATCGAGACGGATTGGATGGATACTGGGTGCGGTTCTGGGCGTAATAGTCGTCGTCGGACTCTACCGCTACTTTCAGCCTGAAGAAGAATTCACCGACGAAGATTGGTCTCGGGCTGTCAGTTCCGTTGAGAAACTGGCAGAGCAGCAACGGGCCGATGAACTGTCCCCCCTGCTCCGTGATCTCGCGCGACGAAAGCCGACTCGCGAAAAGTTGATGCTCCGGCTTGCGCTCGTCAGTATCAATCTCGACGACGCTGACATGGCGGCGACATTCCTTGGTCAGTTGCCCGAGACGGAACCGAGTCCCGGGCGACAATTGCTGCAGGGAATTGTTGCGGCCATGAAACATCGCGCGGCCGATGCAGAGCGATACTGGATCGACGCTGTCACTCTGAATCCCAAGCTGGGAGCCGCCTGGGAGCGACTGGCGCAGCTCTATTTGTCCCAGATCCGCAGTAGTGACGTCCGCAAGGCATTTGAGGGGCTGCAGACGTGCCGTCCTCTTTCGGTTGAAGAGCTTTCAGCGTACTCGTCCGCGAATGAGCAATTTTACTCCGCTGGCGAGCGACTCGCTCTGATGGAGCAGTACTCCACCGCCGATCCGCAAGACGCGGAGAGTCACACGGCAGCGGCGCGTTACCTGTTGCTCGACGATCGGTATCCCGAGGTTCTTGCTTTACTGCAATCTCGGCCCCTGCGGCCGGAGGATGTTCGTCTGGCTGTCGAGGCGCAACTGCGACTTGGCAGGCTGGCTGATGCCGAGCAAACGCTGAAGCCCTGGGCACAGAATGAAGATCCTCCTTCACCGATCGCCCGCGCCCGGGGAATGTATGCGGCGGCGACGTCCCACTGGGCGGAAGCCGCCTGGTTTCTTCGTCTGGTTGTCACTCATGATCCCGCTGACACTCCGGCCATCTATCAATTGGGGCAGGCTCTGGATCGTCTGGGACATGCGGAACCGGCCGCAGCCGCATTGAGGCTGGCAGCGAAGGGGGAACAGCTCAGTAACCTGATTCATCGCATTCGCCGAACGACTCATTTGCCAGTGCGGGGATTGTCGCCGCTGATTATTGATGCGTGTCAGTTGATGACGGAACTGGGGCGACGGCGTGAAGCGGCGTCATGGCTGCGGTTGCTGATGACGGAAGGAGTCGAATCGCCTCGAGTTGACGAGTTGCGCGCGGCCCTTTCCGCAGGTCGCTCTGAGAATGTGTTGCCTCCCGAACTCGAGTTAGTGGCCGCGGTCACGCTGTCCAAACCGGGCACCGATCGGTCGATCAACAAGCCGGCCACGTCTGTCATGTTGGAGCCCGGTCCGTCGGCGCTGGCGTCCCTGCCGAAGTTTGAGGATGTGCATCAGTCTGCGGGTATCGACTTCACGTTTGAGGTGGGGGGGATCGGACAAAAATGGATCGTGGAGACACTGGGCGGCGGGGTGGCTGCGTTTGATTACGACAACGATGGTTGGACGGACCTCTATTTCGCTCAGGGTGGTGAGCTTGAAAGTCAATTTCGAGGGAGCGGTGTTATCGCGGGAAAAACGTGGCCCGCCCCTGCGGGAAAGTTGTTTCGTAACCTGGGTAACGGGCAGTTTCGTGATGCGACGGAGTCTGCGGGGATCGATCGTCAGGTGTATGGTCAAGGATGTTCCGCAGGTGACTTTGACAATGACGGCGATGCCGACCTGTTCGTTGCGGGTTTTGGCCGGAATGTTTTCTACAGGAACAACGGGGATGGAAGCTTCACCGAGATTTCTGATGCTGCGCAGGTCGTGGGGACAGAATGGCAAACGAGTGCTGCCTTCTGTGATTTGAATCTGGATGGCAATCTTGACCTTTACGTGACGGCCTATGTTCGCGACCCGTTCAAGGTCTGCAGGAAGCCGGACGGCACGTACACGATTTGCAGCCCGGCAAACTACATCGCGGCGGACGACACCCTGTATTTGAACCGAGGGGATGGCACGTTTGAGGATATCTCGCAGGAGAGCGGAATTCGGGTCCCGTTAGGAAAGGGATTGGGCGTTGTCGTGGCGGATTTCACTGGGGATCGACGTCCTGATATCTACGTGGCCAACGACGGAACTCCCAATTTTCTCTTTATGAACGAAGGGAATGATGCACAGGGGCGATGCCGGTTTACCGAGATCGGAATGCGATCAGGCTGTGCGGTCAATAACCGGGGAATGGCTCAGGCCGGGATGGGAATTGTCTGTGAGGATTTCGACGGCAACGGATGGCTCGACCTGATCGTCACCAACTTTTTCAACGAAGGGGCGACGCTCTACCTCAATCAAGGTGAAGGGTATTTCGAGGACCAGTCTGCAACAGCAGGGCTATTGTCCGCCACCAAACAGTTGCTGGGTTTCGGAATTCAAAGCATTGACTATTCGCTGTCGGGGGCCCTGGGGTTATTTATTGCCAATGGTCACATTGGCGATTTCGGTGAGCGAAATGAGCCCTGGAAGATGCCGCCACAGGCTTTCTCGGGCGATCAACGAGGGCATTTCGTTGACTGCTCCAAGACGGCGGGGGACTTTTTCCAGGCGCCGGCACTCGCACGCGCGGTGGCACGCCTGGATTTCGATCGCGACGGCAGGCCCGATCTTGCCGTGACGTATCTCGACCGCCCTGCTGCTTTGCTGCGTAATCTGTTGGAGAAGGCGGGAAACCACATTCAATTGCAACTTGTCGGTACCCGCTCGAATCGGGACGGTCGAGGCTGTCGAATTGAGATGGAGGTGGGCGGGCAGACCCGAATCTTTGAGGCCAGTTCGGGTGATGGCTTCATGAGCTGCAATGAGAGGTCTTTTCTGCTCGGCCTCGGTTCAGCCCAGCAGATCGACGAACTAAGAATTTTTTGGCCGTCTGGCGCAGTATCTGCTTTGAATGCGGTGGCTGCGAACACGGATTCTGTCGTAATTGAACGCGCAGACTGAGCTCGTGTTCATGTTCTCGATTCGCACTGTTCTGTTGATGCGCCGCATCTTGTTGCGTGTAGCATTTTTGTCAGGTCACTTTGCTACTTAATGTATTAATAACAGTTAATCTGAGGAACCATAAAAAGCCGTGATTTTGAAGGGTTGCACCTTGAAGTTTGTGTTTATAGCAGTGATACTTCCCGAGATCTCCTTTCACAAAAACTGACTTATGAACCGATGTTTCGGTGGTAAATCCGTGAGCAGGCCCAACAGGTGCGTGCATCGCCCGGGCTTTCTGCTGTTCCGTTCCCGGTAATCTTTGTTTCGCAAAAGATTTGCGAACTCTCT
>NZ_DASWWZ010000170.1:0-2897 GCF_036405755.1 Schlesneria sp. | reverse complement strand
TGCTTGTCTGGTGCACGTCGGCCGGGGTAACTCCTGCTGATGCCGCACTCGATGACTTCCTGTTTGAACAAGCCAGCAGTGGTGCGTCCGCGTCGGTTCGTATACTGACCAAAATCGATCTGGGTCCTGAGTTCATTACCTCAAGTCGTGGCGCTGCTGATCACGACAAGCTGCTGCCTGTCAGTGCCGTCACAGGTCAGGGATTGCCAGAGTTTGAAGCGCAACTGAAGCACCGACTTTCGCAGAGTCACAGCCGAAACAGCCAATGGCTGGGAATGACGGCTGCTCGATGTCGAGACACGCTCGAATCACTCTCGGCGTCACTTCGCCACGCCAGTGATGCCGCCCAGCAGGAAACCGCGGGTGACGAACTGATCGCCGTCGACTTGCGACAGGCACTGGATGATCTGGGGGTCATTCTGGGAGTAGTTTATACGGACGACATTCTCGACCGTGTCTTTAGCAAGTTCTGTATTGGGAAATAACGAGTGACAGAAGATCTGCCTCAGGAAATCAAAACGGACCGCCTGCTGCTGCGTCGGTGGCGTGAATCGGATGGACCACTTTTCGCCCAGATGAATGCCGATCCGAAGGTGATGGAGTGTTTCCCGAGTCTGTTGACACGAGAGGAAAGTGACGAGTCCATGCGGCGGATCTGTGAGCATTTCGATGAGCACGGATTCGGACTGTGGGCCGTCGAAGTTCCCGGGACTGCCGAGTTCATCGGATACGTAGGGCTCAAATATCCGACATGGCAGGCCTGGTTTACTCCTTGCGTGGAAGTCGGCTGGCGAATCGACTCCCGTTACTGGGGGAATGGTTACGCCCCGGAGGCGGCCAAAGCCTCATTGGAATTTGCGTTTCACGCTGCGGGACTGAAGGAAATTTACTCTTTCACCGTTCCGCATAATCTGCGCTCGCGCCGAGTGATGGAAAAGATTGGGATGACCCACATGCAGGAGCACGACTTCGCTCATCCGATCCTGGCACCTGACCATCCGCTGTCGCGTCATGTCCTGTATCGAATTTCGCGCAGCGACTTCGCGCGATCCTGAATCGGACAGGGGGTTCTCTGAGGACCCCCGAGGAACGCCGTCAGATGACGCTCCCGGTCATAGCTGATAAAACAGCCACTTCAGCACAGCATCAGCGAATGGGATAGCAACCACGAAGATCTAACAGCGAGAACTCGAATGGACTTGAAGCTAATTGTGTGTGGACTGATCGTCATGACCGCATCTTCGGTTGAAGCTCAACGGATCGTCGCCCATCGCGGGGCATCAAATGATGCTCCAGAGAATACGTTGGCTGCGTTTCAGCTGGCCTGGGAACAAGGTGCCGATGCGATCGAGGGGGATTTCTATCTGACGCAGGATCAGCAGATCGTCTGCATCCATGATGACAAGACGAAGCGCACCAGCGGCGAGGACTACATCGTTTCCAAGTCGACGTTCGACGCGCTGCGCAAGCTGGATGTCGGGCGGTGGAAAGATCCCCGTTTTACCGGTGAGAAAATTCCGACATTGTCAGAAGTCCTCGCCACGATTCCTCCTGGTAAGCAAATTTATATCGAAGTCAAATGCGGTCCTGAGATTGTTCCCTTTCTGTTACCCGTCCTGAAGCAGTCTGGACTGAGCCCCGAGCAGACAGTGGTCATCAGCTTCAATCAACAAGTCATCGCAGAGACGCGTCGCCAGATTCCGGAAATCCAGGCCTACTGGCTCGTCGGCTTCCGTCAGAACAAGGAGACGAAGGTTTCGGAGCCGTCTCTCGAATCCATCCTGCAGACCGCAGCCGAAATTCAGACGCAGGGAATCGATCTGCAGGCGAATAGGGATCGGCTGAATGACGACTTTGTCAAGCAGCTTCGTGATCGCAAGCTAAGCTTTCATGTCTGGACCGTGAACGCGCCTGCGGATGCACTTCACTTCCAGAAACTGGGGGTCGACTCGATCACGACGGACCGACCCGCGTATCTGCGGCAGGAACTGAACCTGCAGAAGAACTGAGAAGGAGCCACGGCCGAAGTCGGATCAGGCGGAAAATCGAATTGGATCGCCGTAGTAAATGTTATGCGGCCTATCCAGGTCGTCCTTCCAGACGGCTGTGTCGGGAATTCCCAGTGCATGGTAAATCGTCGCGGCCAGATTCTCGGGCGTCTGGGGTTCACTGACGGGGTAGGCTCCGTTCTTGTCGGAGGCTCCGACGATCTGACCCCCTGTGATACCTCCGCCAGCAACGAAGACGGTCTGGACCGCTCCCCAGTGGTCTCGACCTGCCTTCGCACCGGGACTGCGATTTTGCGATTGAACTTTGGGAGTGCGGCCCATTTCCCCGAGCATCACAACCAGTGTCTCATCAAGCATCCCTAACGAGTTCAGGTCCTCGAGCAGGGCTGAAACTGCTTTATCAGTGGGCGGAAGAAGGCAATCCTTTAACAGCACAAAGTTGTTGTCATGAGTGTCCCACGACTCATTGTTACCGAGGTTGACCTGAACGAGATTAACGCCCGACTGAACCAGTTGCCGAGCCATCAGCAGCGACCATCCAAACGAGTTGCGTCCATAACGATCGAGCACCTGAGGGTCGGCGCGATGCACATCGAATGCACGCTGCACGCTGGCATCGGTGAGCAGCGAAATGGCCGCTTCACGATGCCGGTCGAATGATTCAGTTGCCGCTGCCCGTTCGAGGTCGCTGCGCTGGCGATCGAGGATTCCCAGCAGGTGGTTCCGGTCAGACAAACGGCCCCGGTTGAGACCTTCCGGCAGGTTCAGGTTCGGTGACTGAAAAGTGAGCTTCGGATTCGATTCACGCCCCCTGACAAAATGGAATTCGTATTCGGGATAGGCTCCATACGACTTCGGGTTGTAGGGTGAGGCTTCTATGAACCAGGG
>NZ_DASWWZ010000169.1:0-21665 GCF_036405755.1 Schlesneria sp. | reverse complement strand
GTACTCGATCCGTGCGTCACGACGGAGTGGGCTTTGTCCCCAGCCGATTGTGAGCGGAGCACCTTTGGGTGACTTCAATTCGAGAACGGGATTGGCGGCTCCCCCCAACCGCTTCAATTCCACATCGGCGACGATCCGTTCCCCAGTTTTACCGGCGAAGTACACCGTCTGCTGCTGCCCACCCGAGAGCGTTCCAAAGAACGCCGCGGGCAATGTCGCTGGCTGATCGATGGAACTCGCTAACGGAACCTGGGGAAGCCGATCAAGGGCGAGTACTGTTGAGGAACTCATTCCCACTTGGGATTTCACCCAGAGTGGATACAACCCCGGAACCGTCTTGGAAGGGACAGTCACATTCAGAACCAGTCGCTCGGGCGTCGATTCTTTCGCGATGTCAAAACGAACTTCCGGTAAAGGAAATGCCACGCCCGGTGCAGGCCCCAGATTGCTTCCTTCAACGATCAGCTGTGTTGTGTGACCAATTTCGAGGCCCGGTTGCGAAAGGCTCTTAATCGCCGGCAACGCGGCGGGAGCAGGACGATCAGCGGCGATAAGCTCATCGACGTTATTCCCCGCCACTTCGACGAACAGTTGTTTGACTTCCTCTGGCGACAGCGCGCGGGGGAAGATGCGGACGTCACCGATGACACCGCTTGTGTACTCACCATGGACTTCGCTTCGACCAATCGTCAGAGGCAGGCTGCTGAGTAATCCTGCGAGATTGACGTCCAGCGTCCATGCTTCATGACCAATGACAATCCCGCGGGAGACCCCTTTGGGGACCAGTGGCTGTCCGTTGACGAAATACTGGATTCGAACGTCATCCGCATCGGTGTCGGCGTCTTCACCCGGGGCATCTCCTGCCGTATACGTGGCGGTGATGTAGGTCAGCTTGCGGATCGGTACCGCCGCTTTCGAACTGTAGCTGGCAACCCGATAATCCGTGCCATCGTGGATGTACACCTGGAAATTGTCGGCGGGCATCTGGAAGTTAATGCCATAGTTTGTCGAAAACTGACCGTCCGCTGTGCCTCGTTTTGCGAACAAGCCATGATAGTTCGGTTCGGCGGCATCGGTCAGATTCACGAAAAACATCGAGACAGTAATACCGACGGGAGCATCGACGTCAGGGCTGTCGGCGATTTCGATGAACTGCTGCCGTGCAGCGTCGAGTTGCAGCGCCTTCTTCCCCTGCTGATTCCAGAAGGGACTGGGGACACGGACGGGCTCGTTCATCACCGATCCCTGGTCGTGCCCATGCCCCACGGTTGCCCGATCCTCAGCAGCTCCGCTCGTTTCTTCGAATGTAAAATGAACGACGGCTTGAGAGGCAAGTCGGGAGGCAGCCTCTTGTGCGAGACAGACGTCCATCCCCATCAGAAGTGGCACAACGAGAATCAACCGACGAACGTGAGTCATCATGCTCTGGCAACCTTCGAGCGAAATCTAGTGCAGGCGAATGGCAAATCGGGATCAATTCTAGACGTGCATCAAACCGATTTGAAAGCGCCTGTGCCAGCGTAGATCAGAATATTTTGATTGATTCGCGCCCCCGCTTTCGCAGAGGTATCCCCCAGGGACGTCACCCCGCGGGAAAAGGTTTGTCCTTTATTATCAGAGTGCGGAGGACCTGACTGGGCGATGTTGCAGGGAGAGACACCGGGCTCTTCGCAATTGGCTGGTGCCGGTACGAGTACAGGTAGACATTTTGTCACTGCAGATTCAAACTTCGTCGTACCCCTGCTTTCTGCCGGCTCTGGGAAGGAACTCGCTGCGTCCATGCGGAACAGACGAGCAGAATCTGCGCAGACCGCATTCCCAAACAGACAATCTTCAATATTCGACTGTTTTGGACGTTCGCTTAGGCTTCCATCTCGCGGTATGATCTTGCGTTCCCCGCCATCTCTTCTGCGGACAGCCGATGATTACCGTCAATCAATTGACTCGCCAATTCCATTCCAGCGGCAAGACTTTGACTGCCGTTGATCGGTTGTCGTTTGAAGTTCGGGCGGGTGAGGTCTACGGTTTACTGGGGCCGAACGGAGCGGGAAAAACGACCACGCTTCGCATGATTCTGGGACTGCTTCAGCCTACTGGCGGCGATGCGATCGTTGACGGCTTCCGCGTGACACAGTATCCGGATGAAGTTAAACGCCGTATCGGACTTGTCTCCGCAAGTGCAGGGCTCTACCAGTGGCTGACGCCCCGGGAAATGCTGCTGTTCTTTGCCGATCTCTACAGTGTGGAACCACGTTTTGCACGTGATCGACTTGAGTCGCTGGCCGACCTGCTGGATCTTCGCCGCTTTCTGGACCAGCGTTGTTCCACACTCAGTACCGGGCAGAAGCAACGCGTCACGCTCGCTCGTGCATTGATGCACGACCCCCCGATCATGTTGTTGGACGAACCGACCCGCGGTCTGGATGTCGTCGGGACTCATATCATCTTCGAGTACATCGGCCATCTTCGTGCACAGGGGAAAGCAGTCGTCATTTCCACCCATCGGCTGGATGAAGCGTCGCAAATCTGTGATCGGATGGGACTGCTTCATCGGGGTTCGATGCGGTACGAAGGAACCTTCCCTGAACTTCAGGCGGCGACTGGCAGTGTGAGCTTGTACGAGATGTTTCTGAAACTGATGAAGCAGCCCGATCAGATCGGGACCGGACTGAACGAGGAAACCCGCAATGACCGTTGAGTCTCGGAGGTCACGAGTACCGGAGTCGACCTCGTCGCTGCGCTGGTGGCGAATGGCGCAGAAGGAACTGAGGGAAATCCTGCGCGATCGGCGCACCATTATCACGTTGGTCGGCATGCCCCTGCTGATCTATCCCCTCTTGGGGGTGACGTTCCAGAAGCTGTTGTTCACACAGGCCGCGAAGAAAAATGCCACCGAATACCGAGTCGCATTCGCGGCCGAAAAAGACGCCCGCATCTTCCGTAGACTGTTCGACGAATCGGAAATGCTGCAATCGGAGCAGTCCGGCGAAGTTGTGCCACTGAATCGTCGTCCGGCGGGAACGATCGATGATCCCATCTGGCAATTCATGGTGTCTAATGACAAGTCGGCCACTGTGGACGTCCATGCATTGGTTGCAGACCGAACCGCCGATGTCGGGGTCCGCCTGAAGGAAGGGGGGGACGAGGGCCCCTGGAAATTTGAGCTAAGTTACCGGGCAGAATCTCCCTACAGCCTCGATGCGCGGCGGATACTGGAAGAACGGATGCACCTGGCGAATGAGATGCTGGTGCTGAAGCGACTCCGCGAGCAGAATCCGCCGCTGAAACTCCCGGTTACGACATCGCTCAAACCGATTGCTACGGAAGAGTCAGCGGCGCCGTTTTCCATCGCGACGTTGATTCCACTGATCCTGATCCTGATGACGGTCACGGGGGCGGTGTATCCCGCGATCGATCTGACCGCAGGGGAACGTGAGCGAGGGACAATGGAAGCTCTCATCTCTGCTCCTGTCCCCAGGCACGAACTGCTGTTTGCCAAGTTCATTGCTGTGCTGACAGTCGCGTTGCTGACGGCCGTGGCGAACCTGGTTTCCATGGTCATCACAGCCTATGCGGGGGGGATGGAGCAACTGCTGTTTGGCAGCGGTGGAATTACTCTGCGGATGCTCGTGCTGATATTAGGACTTCTGGTGGTCTTCGCCGGCTTCTTTGCGTCCGTCATTCTGATTCTGACGAGCTTTGCTCGCAGTTTTAAAGAAGCGCAGGCCTATCTGATCCCTGTCATGCTGGTTTCGCTGGCTCCGGGCGTTCTGTGTCTGTTGCCTGGAATGGAGATGACAGGCTGGACGTCCGTCACACCCCTGGTCAACATCGTGATTCTGGCGCGGGACATTTTTGATGGTCGGGTTCAATCGATCTGGGTGTTGACGACCCTGTTGTCGACCGTCCTCTATTCAGCTGTTGCGCTGGCCGCGGCAGCGAGAATTTTTGGTACGGATGCAGTCTTGTACGGTAGCGAAGGGAATTGGGCAGACCTGATCCGCCGACCGCGCACTCGCCGACCAGCGGCGTCACTGTCACAAGCAATGTTCTGTCTGGCGGTCATGTTTCCTGCATTTTTGATTCTCAAAGGGATTCCCGGCCGACTGTTCGTTCAGTGGATTGAAGGCCGCTTGATTGGGAACGCCGTCCTGACAATTGCCTTGTTCGCAATCGGGCCGCTGCTGCTGGCACGCTGGACCGGCGTCGACTGGCGGCGAGGCTTCCGTTTGAAGGGGGCCCCCGCCGCTACCTACGTGGCCACCGCTTTGCTTGGACTGTCGCTGTGGCCCTTTGCCTACGAACTCGAGTTACAGACGATTGCACCGGATCAGTTCCAGGCGATGCACGAACTCTTCCAGCAAATTAAGGCTGCTCTGGATGCAGTTCCCCTCCCCGTCAAACTTGTCACCACCGCTCTAGTGCCGGCGATTTGTGAAGAGTTGTTTTTTCGAGGTTACCTGCTGACAGCCCTCCGCACCGGAATGTCGACAGTGCTGGCGGTCTTACTTTCGAGTTGTCTGTTCGGTCTGTTTCACGTGATCGCGATGAACTCACTAATGTTCGAAAGATTTGTACCCACCTGTTTTCTGGGACTGATCCTGGCCTGGATCTGTGTGCGGACGGGAAGCACGTACCCCGGAATGCTGCTGCACACACTACATAATGGCCTGCTTCTGTCATTGTCCTCATTTACCAGAGAGCTGACTGCCCTCGGTATCGGCGCGGAGACACAGGAACATCTACCAGCGAAGTGGATTCTCACGGCGTCCGTGATGGTTGTCACCGGCCTCGCCATCCTGGTTCTCAGCACTCGCCGGCCAGTGGTCGTAGCGGCGCCCGCTCAGTCGTAACACGGTCGTGATTTCACGGTCGACAGAAGCGCTGCCTGATGGTGCGGAAGCGTTACCGCGTCGCCAGCAGAGTCAGGCACGCTCGGATTCCGGCGGGGGGCGGAACCAGTTTTCCCTGCCGCTAACTTCTCAGCCCGATGTGATGATGGCTCGCGCGCCCCTCCCTCAGCAAGGACGGAAACAGGCACGTTCAATCGCACTCCAAACCCAAGCACCGCCGCTCCACGGGGAGCGAACGCTCCCCTGCCCCACGGGCACGGCATTCGTACTTCAGACCGTCCGGGATGTCCGAACGCTCATAAATCTCAGTACGCGCGACGCTGACGTGACGAAGGAATATCGAGTGCTTTGCGGTACTTGGTGACGGTCCGACGTGCCAGGGTGTAACCAAACTTTGCCAGCTCATCCACCAGTGCATCGTCGCTCAGTGGATCGTTTTTGTCTTCATTGTCGACGATTTCCTTGAGCTTGATGCGAATGATGTCCCAGGCAACTTCCTCGCCGCTCTCCGTAACCGTCCCCCCGCCGAAGAATTTCTTGAGCGGGTAAAGTCCACGAGGTGTCTGGATCCACTTGTCGTCGACTGCGCGAGAGACCGTGGTCACGTGGACTTTGACGACGTCTGCAATTTCCTGCATTTTCAACGGGACGATCGCTTCGGGACCATATTCGAGAAATGCGGTCTGTTTATCGACAATGGATTGCGCGACCCGCTTGAGCGTGTTGTGCCGCTGCTCGATGCTTTCGATCAGCCATTTGGCCGAGTCGATTTTTCGCTTGATGTATTCTTTGGTCTTCTGGTCGGTGCCGTCTCTAAGGATCTGCTGGTAATGCTTGCTGATTCGCAGGCGGGGAGTGTACTCGTCGAGCACGCGAACAACCCACTTGTTGTCGCCGTTCTGTTCAACGAACACGTCGGGCGTTACGGCTTGAGCGGGCCGAGCTTCAAAACCTCGTCCTGGAAAGGGATTCATGTGCCGCAACTCTTCAATTGCGGCTTTGATCGTTTCAATCGAATAGCCGGTTCGGCGTTCGATCAGAGGCAGCCGATTCTGAGCCACGTCCTCAAGGTGTGAGCCGATCAGTGTGGCGAGGACATCTCGGTAGGGCATATCGTCGCGGAGCTGAAGAAGGAGACATTCCTTCGCGTCACGGGCACCACATCCGAGAGGGTCGAGTCGCTGGACCAATTGCAATGCGGCCTGTGCGTCGACGTCGGCGATGGACTTCCCATACGTTTGAATCAGATCGGGCAGGCTGCTGGGAAGTCGGCCATTGGGATCCAGATTTTGTATTAGAAACTGACCGAAATCGCGTATCTCTGCCGGGACACTGAAAAAGCCGAACTGCTCGAGCAGGTACTCATGCAGCGATTGCGGCTTTTCCGCGACATTGGAAATCATGTCATGTTGTCGGTCGCCATCCTCTTCCATGCGGTTGGACGAAGGTTTGCTGCCCGACGTGTAGTTGTCTTCAGGCCACTCCTGCGACATCTCGAGCAGTCGTTCGAAGTCGGCTTCGTTGTTATGAGCCGTGTCGACCTGAAGTTCCTGTTCTGCAATGCTCTTTTCAGATGCTTCTTCCCGTGCCTCGGCAATATTGTGCTGCAGATCGGGCGCGTCGCGATCGGCCGCCCGCATCTCCAGGCAGGGATTTTCAGCCAGTTCCTGCTCGATGCGCTCATCCAATTCCATGGTCGGCAATTGGAGGATTTCCATCGACTGAATCATGCGAGGAGCCAGCTTCATTTGCTGGCTCATCTTCATCTGATGTGAGAAGTTCAACTGCATTTTGTGATCTCAATCGATTGGCAGAGTGTCTGCGGGGCAGCGGCAGTAAACGACAGGATGACTTGAGAATCGCGTGGATTCAGGGTCATTGTTGCGACTTCCGCCTTCCCGACGTCGTGCTTTCGGATAGCGATGTCTGCGTTTCTAGGGCGTTTGTCATTTCAATTTTTGTCGAACCTCCTTCAAAGCATGCCCTGAAAAACTCTGTCAGCGAATTCGTTCTAGAATGACTGTCTGCCCCGAATGGCGTCCGCCAGCATCTCTCGGTTGGCGAACTCCAGCACGCTGCCCGAGGCAATTCCTCGGGCGAGCCTCGTAATTTTGACCGGGTCATTCGCGAGCAGATTCGAGATGTATAACGCGGTTCCATCCCCTTCGAGTGTCGGGTTCGTTGCCATCAAAATCTCGGTGACCCCCCCCTGCCGGACACGTTTCACGAGTGCGGCGATGTTGAGATCATCAGGCCCGATTCCATTGAGTGGGGCGAGTCGACCTCCCAAAACGTGATACACCCCATGGAAGATCGAGGCTGCTTCCAGAGCGAGCAGATCGCGTGGCTGCTCCACCACGCAAACGGTGTGCTGGTCGCGTCGTGGATCATTGCAAATGGCGCATGTGTCACCCTCAGTCAGGTTGAAGCAGATGCGACAGGGACGAACCATCAATTTGACCTGACGGATGGCTTCGGCGAGCGCATTGGCTTCCTCTTCACCGCAGTCGAGCAAATAATTCGCAAGACGTTCTGCTGATTTGCGCCCGATACCTGGCAGGGTCGCAAGTCGCTCGATCAGATTCCCGACGGCAGAACCATAGGGATGTCGTGCCTGCTCCTCACCTCTGGCCATTCAATCACACTCCTTCGACGTCACGCGACCACCCGGTTACTTGCCAAATCCCATACCGGAGAACGCGTCGCCCATTCCTGGCAGATTGATTCCGCTGGTGATGGCGCTCATCTCTTCCGCCTGCTTCTGCATGAGCTTCTCAAAAGCCTGATTGGCCGCGGCAACGATCAGGTCTTCGACCATCTCTTCATCACCCGACTTAAACAGGCTGGGATCAATTTTACATTCGATCAGTCGCATCGTGCCGGCGACAGTGACGCGAACCATCCCCGCCCCCGCCTCACCGTCGCACTGCAGATTCGCCAATCGCTCTTTGGTCTCGGCGATCTTACCCTGCATTCCTTGCGCTTGCTTCATCAGCGAAGCGATCTGGCCAAGTTCCTTGAACATTGTTCTTACTCCGGTGCATCCTCAGTTCGTTCGTCTGTAGCTTCCGCAACCAACTCTTTGACGCTCCAGCTTTTGACCCCGAAGACTTCTGTGATTTGCTGGATATATGGGTCTTCTGGCTCGTCAATCACCTGGTTTCGACTCACGGCCGCAACTGCAGCAGTTGGTTTGGCTGCGGTTTGCACTGCTTCGCCTGTCCGGAACAGAATCCGGACCTTTTGACCAACTAATTCTGCAACAATGGCCTCAAGCCGATTGACTGTGTCAGGTCGGTCTAACGCTTTCCGATCCAAATCATAGTTGATTGGGACGCAAAACTCCAATGTGTTTGGCCCAATAATTGCTATTGATGGGATTCGCCGGACCGATGCACCGACAATATCATTCATACGGTCCGCGATCAATGATTGCAACTCTTTTTCACAACCGGATTTAAGTTCGAGGACCGCAGGCGTCTGTACGGCTTCATCCGTTGTAACTTCTGCCACCGCTGGTGGCTGACTCTCCACCTTGGGCGGGTTCAAGTCATTTTTTTTTTCCGCGGGACCAATATTGGTTGATTTTGGGCCAGGCGGAAGAAGAGGCCGATCGGGAGGACTGGCAGGGCGTTCAGCAGTCATTCTAGTCGTCCTTGGCGGAAGGGGAACCCCCTGCCCTCCCTTGAGCTGCGCAATCAAAGTGTCCAGTCGGTCCAGGTCGGCCAGAAACGAGATGCGAACGAGCGCCAGTTCCGCCAGCGCGCGTCCGTATGAGACTCGCTGCATCCGTGCCTTGGCCTCTGCCAGGATCTGCATTGCGGCGGCAATCGTCTGAAGTCCCCAGGCACTGGCCTGCCGGTTGATCGTTTCGCGGCTGTCATCCCCGACGCTCAAGAGGGGCACTTCTGCAGCGCCGCAAGCGGCCACCATCAGATCGCGGAAGTAGGCCACTAACTGGTCTGTAAACGCCTCGAGCTGCACCCCTTCCTTCACAGACTGTTCAAGTCGGATCAGGACTTCATCCTGCCGTCGCTCGATCAGCGCATCAACCAGGCCCGTCAAACGATCGTCGGGTGCCGTCCCCAGCAGGCGATGCACATCCGCGCTCGTGATGTGTTCTGATCCGAAGGCCAGCAGTTGATCGAACAGAGACTGGCTGTCTCGCATCGATCCTGCAGCTCGGCGGGCGACCAGTTCTAATGCCGCTTCATCGACCTGAAAGCCTTCCGCCTCGGCCAGTTGTCGCAACCGCATCGTGATATTATCGGTAGAAATCGTTCCGAAGTCGAAACGCTGACAACGCGACAGGATGGTGTCGGGGACTTTGTTCGCCTCTGTCGTACAGAAGACGAACTTGACCATGGGGGGCGGCTCTTCCAGCGTCTTCAGCAACGCGTTGAAGGCCTCTTTGGTCAGCATGTGGACTTCGTCGATGATGTACACTTTGTACTTCGATCGCATCGACTTGACGTTCACATTCGCGCGCAGCGACCGAATGTCATCGATCCCGCGGTTTGACGCGCCGTCGATTTCGGAAACATCGACGTCCTGTCCCACCGAAATCCCACGGCACTGCTCGCACTCGTTGCAGGGGACGCCGTCTTTAAGGAAAGGACAGTTGAGGGCCTTCGCAAAAATGCGGGCCATAGACGTCTTGCCGACGCCGCGGGCGCCTGTAAACAGGTAGGCGTGGGCAACCCGACCTTCCTGGATGGCGTTGCGCAGTGTCTGAGCAACTCGTTCCTGCCCAACGACTTCAGTAAACGTCTGGGGCCGGAATCGACGTGCGAGGACGGTATATTGAGGTTGCATGAGGCTTCTCGAGGCAGGTTCTTTGTCAGGTATCCGGACCACATCATATCCGAGATGCCGCTCGCAAAGAACCTGTGAGTCGCCAGTGCGTTTTACCTCAGGACTGGCAGCAGTTCTGAGGTTTTGTTCGCAACGGCGGCCGGTTCTTCATCGATGTACTGGTAGTAAACATTTCGCTGGCGAGGGATATATCCCGCATCGCGAATCAGGCGCTTGATCGTTTCCAGGGTCAGGTGGTGCACTGTTCCCGCTTCGGCAACCACGTTTTCTTCGATCATCAGCGAACCCATATCGTTCGCCCCGAAATGAAGGGCCAGCCCACCAATTTTTTCGCCCTGGGTCACCCAGGATGACTGGATGTTCGGGAAGTTGTCCAGGTACAACCGCGCGACGGCTTGAGTCTTGAGGTACTCATACGAACCCACGGGTGAAATGTGAGCCATTTCCGTGTTGTCCGGCTGGAATGTCCAGCAGATGAAGGCGGTGAAGCCGCCGGTTTCGTCCTGAAGTTGTCGCAGTCGCTCAAGGTGTTCGATCCGTTCCGCCAATGTCTCGATGTGTCCAAACATCATCGTGGCCGACCCCTTGCCTCCCAGCAGATGCCATTCACGACAGACGTTCAGCCAGTCGTCGGTCAGGCATTTACCGCGCGTCATGGCCTTACGAACTCGATCGACCAGGATTTCGCCCCCACCTCCGGGCAGACTTCCCAATCCAGCCGCCTTCAGTCGCTCCAGCACGGTTTTGACCGGGAGGCGTGTCAGTTTGTGGATTGCGTGAATTTCAGGAGGGGAAAAGCAGTGCAGATTGACCTGGGGGAATCGCTCTTTGAGTGACCGTAACAGATCTTCGTACCATTCCAGCGGCAAGTCGGGGTTCATCCCCCCCTGCATCAGGATTTGGTCCCCGCCCAGTGCAACGGTTTCTTCGATCTTCTTGAAGATGGTTTCTTTGTCGAGAACGTAGCCTTCAGGGCTCTTGGGTTTCCGGAAGAATGCACAGAAGTCGCAGACCGCCGAGCAAACATTGGTGTAATTGATGTTGCGGTCGATATTGAAAGTGCGGAAGCGCTCTGGATGCAGGCGTCGTGTCACCTGATTCGCTGCTTCACCGATCGCGACCAGGTCATGTGACTCGAGAAGTTTCAGCCCTTCCTCGGGTGTCAGTCGTTGCCCCGCCACGGCCTTCTCAAGCAATCGATTCACTTCAGCTGACACATGATCCCTTTCTTCCGCGATAAAGTTTCCGACTTGCGGTCTGGTCGTCTCGATCAAGGGCGGTCTTTCGCCCGGATGGGTTTAATCCCTCTCCCGCACGTAGATCCCTGTGCGCGAGACGCTAGACTCATTCTGACTCGGCTTCTGCCTCTGCGTGGTTCTTGATACCCGAACACTTCCGCGATCGGGAATTCCTGTCCCACAATCCTGTTACCCGTCTACAGTCGCCGCCATTTCCCAGTTCCGACCAGGGAATCGCATTCAGCTTCGAAAACGGAGCTTTGCACCTCTTGGTGCCAGCCCCAGTCCCGTGGCCAGTTCGTAGAACGTCTGCAATCCACAACGCTCTGCATTTCCCAGGTGAAAGTGCAGATTCTCTGAAAGGTAATTGAAGGTCGTCGGAAATGTCAGTCCCAGCGCCTGTGCTTCGCGTTCTGCAATCTCGCGTAACCGCTGAACACCCCAGTCACGTGATTGGCAAAGCGCTTGCTGGATCTTGTCGACATCTCCGGCCGGAAGCTGCTGGCGGCGATTTGACAGCCACATGGCGAACACAAAAGGAAGACCAGTCCAGGCCAGCCATTCTTCGCCGAGATCCCACGTATTGAGGAAGGGTTCATTCGGAGGAAGGATGGCACGATCCCCGATCAGCAGGATGGCATCCGCTGTCGTGTCTTGCGTCTGATGATTCAGCGGCAGCGGTTCAAGCTGAGGCAGAACGCCGTGTCGTTCCGCCAGCATGATCCGGGCAAGCGTCGCACTGGTCCGGGAGCCCTCGTCGAGAGCCAGGGTCTTAATCTCTCCCCACGGGACGCGTGTATACAGTTTGACACTTAACACGGGACCATAGGCGGCCACGCAGGCATCCGAGAGGATCTCGTAGTCACCCCCCCGAAAATATTCGATACTGGGAACCAGCGCTACGTCGAGGCAGCCCGAATCGAGATAGTCCGATAAACGGCTGGGAAAATCGAGGTGGATCCTGGTGTCTGGCAGGAGTTCTGCCAATCCTTCCACCAGCGGTTTTGAGTTCAGATACGTGACCGCTCCGATACTGACAGCCGTTTCCGACATCTTCGTTCCGTGAGTCCGTTCCACCGGCAGAGTCCGCGGTACCGGGGGCGTGTTTCGTGCTGGCGGGAGTGATATTCGTGTATTCATGATTTTGTCGTATTGGTAATCCCTCAAGTCGGCGATTAGGATGCGTTATCTATCGCGTCTGGCAATGAGAGAACCGTTCTTCGACGCTCGATTTAACGGGTGGCGTGAGAAACGACAAGTTCGGAAAGCGTTTTATGACTTCGGCTTTGCAAATTGGCATTATCGGATTGGGCAACGTCGGAACCGGCGTCGCCAAAATTTTGACTCAACATCCCGACCGGATTCGACAACGAGCGGGCAGACCTATCGAAATCCGCCGAGCCGTTGTTCGGGACCTCCATCGGTCGCGGGAAATTGATCTGCCGCAAGGGGTTACCACCGATCGAATCGAATCGGTCATCCATGATCCGCAAATTCAGGTCGCTGTGGAACTGATGGGGGGGATTCACCCCGCCAAGGAAGTTGTCCTCGCCTTGCTGGAGGCTGGCAAAGACGTGGTGACGGCGAATAAGGCCTTGCTCTGTGAGCATGGCGATGAGATTTTCGCTGCTGCAAAGCGTTTTGGCCGAACCGTTTGCTTCGAAGCGGCCGTCGCGGGGGGAATTCCGATTATCGCAGCGGTCGGGCAATCGATGGCGGCCAACCAGATCATGGGGATTCAGGCGATCCTGAATGGGACCACCAACTACATCCTTTCCGAAATGTTATTTCGGGGACAATCCTACGACGACGCCCTGAAGGACGCGCAGAAGCTGGGGTATGCGGAAGCGGATCCGACTCTTGACGTCAATGGAACTGATGCGGCGCAGAAACTTGGGATCCTGGCGCAGCTTTCTTTTGGAACCAAAGTGACGGCTTCGGAATTCCACGTCACGGGCATCGACAAGCTGGAACAGGTCGATATCAAGCATGCCAAGGACATGGGGTATGTCATTAAGCTGCTTGCCAGTGTGAAACTGGTCGACGGAAAGCTGGAAATGAGTGTCCGTCCGACGTTGATCAAGAACGATCGACCTCTGGCGCAGATTCATGGTCCTTTCAACGCGATCCTGCTGGAAGGAGACGTCGTTGGGAACGTCTGGTATTCCGGACGTGGCGCAGGCCAGCTTCCCACGGCGTCTGCAGTGACTGCCGACATCATTGACTTGGCGATTGGCCGGGCGCAGTTAACCTTTGCTCAACTGGATCTCTGGCGGGACACGCCCGAATTCCCTCTGATCGACGGGGATGCGGCTTCAAGTCGTTACTTCCTGCGCTTGTCAGTAGAGGATCGCCCGAATGTCATGGCTGAAGTCACCGGGATTCTGGGCCGACATGGCATCAGTCTGGCAACCGTGATTCAGCCGGAAGCCCCGGAAGTCGACGACGAATCCAAGGCTGTTCCGATTGTCCCGTTGATTATCATGACCCACAGAACAACAGCCGGGTGCCTCGCGGCCGCAGAAAGGGACCTTGACCGCCTCGGTTCTGTCAGGTCTCCGCGAATGGTCCTGGCCGTAGCGGATTAGTCGTCGCAGATGAAACGGGTGCCGAGGGAACGGAATGCCTTACGGCACACCATCCACGGAAGTTCCCTACGCGGCGGCGGCGGTCCGATGGAATGTTCATCACGACCTTGCCGTCCCGGTTGCCGCAATAACGCGGCGATCGGGACTTGCCGGGCGAACAGTCTTACCGCGTTCAGGTCCGACTGTCCCGTAGCCGACGAAGCTCTTCACGCGTTGCGATACGGAGCACCGGGTTTGAGTTCGCGCCAGGGTTTTCCGGTCTTGTATTGTTGCAGTCGCACTTTGCAATCGGCAACGTCCGTTGACGGGGCGTGTTCCAGAGCTTCCTCGGCAAAATTGCAGGCGAGTTCAAACTCACCTTTCTCGGCATAGGCTGCCGCAAGCGTACCGAGGCAGAACCATTGCGAATAACCGACGCGTTCACAGGCTTCTGTGGCGATTTCGACAGCCCGCTTCCCGTTCCGGAATTCATCCTGAGGCGAGGTTGCAAGGATCCAGGCAAGGTTGTTCCTTGCATTGAAATCGACTGAATTCAGGGCAATCGATCGCTCGTAGTCCGAGATGCACTTTGCGATCTGGCCAATCTGGTAGAAGGCCACTCCGCGATGGAAATAGGCTTGTGACGATCCCTTGTTCAGCTCAATCGCCCGATCGAAGTCGGAAAATGCCTTGGCGATGTGACCCTGCTCCAGGAAATAGGCCCCTCTCGCTATAAACTGGTCGGAGTGGGCCGGTACGGGCTTCCACGAGCCTGCTCCCAGGAACTGAGCCGCCAGGTTGGACAGGTCCACCCCCAGAATTTCCTCAGCCGCGGATGCTCCTGCGTCTTCAGCGCTCGCCGCCGCGAGGAATTCGGGGAGCTTTTCCTGATGGTCCGCGACAAGCTGACGAAAAATGGCTTGGGCCAGTTCATAGCAATGGCGTTGTCCTTCGTCTGGCGTGTGGAACCCGCTTCCCCACCAGAACTGACTCAACGAGTGTTCGCGCCAGTATTTCCTGAGATCGGCGATCTCCTTCGGCTTGAGTGAGAACCGGGCCCACGGAGCGACCGCTGCTTCTTCCGCCAGTTGTGTAATCCCTTCTTCCAGCCACTCAGGCAGATGGTGGTCACTTAAGCAGGCATGCGCGATCTCGTGCAGCATTGTCCTTTGCAAATTGTCGAGGGGTTGAGGACGGAGTACCACATGCACGTAATCTTGACGAATACAGACGCCGCCTGATCGAACCGATTCCATCAAGGGATCGAAGGGGGAGACATAGCGACAGTAGGCATCATCGTCCCCGAACAGGATGATCACGAGCGGGCCTGTCTGGCTCTGGCGAGCCAGTCTCCCGAGTAGCGCGGACATCTCCTGCAGGCTCGACTCCGACAGATCAAAGAGAGAAACCGCTTCCTCAAGATCATCCGGCGCGAACAGAATTACCTTGTCTGAGTGAATTGTGCGATAGGCACCTCCCAGCGCCTGATCCATACTCTCGAGCCAGTCGTGTGCCAGCGTTGACCACGCACGGGTCCGTTCCGCGACGGGGACATTTTGCTCAACCCAGTCCCGGACCAGATCCCAGTGGACCCGAGGGAGATGAAACGCGCGAGGGATTTTCGAGAGGCTGACGCCCATAACTCATCTTTCGTAACAGCATTCAGAGAAGTCACGCACGAAGTTCAGCTTGGCTGACGCAGGGATTATCGCTCCGCAAATGGGACGGACTGGATGGAAATTCAATTCCAGCCCGCATCCGCACTCTCATCCCGTGGCCAGATCCGAGAGGGCAACGGGATGAGAAACCCAGAAAGCATTCAAGGGACGCATGAGGCCCGACAGCCCACTGCAATTTCTGCCGGGAGGACCATTCGATCTGAGATAAGCATCACGTGCGAATGCGTGGCCGCTCGCTTTTGGCTACGGAAACTCCCCTATCAACTCGTTCATTTCTGCATGAGTGGTGCCCGAATCGAGAAGTTGCTGTGAAGCTTGGTCCGAACCTGCAACCGTTCGTCCGCTCTGGAGGCACCCCACCTGGACGGGACGATTTTAGTCGTCGTCGTCATCATCTTCGACCAGAGTCACTGCCCACTCTGGATACGGGACTTCTGTTCCTTTCTGTGATCGCCAGAGGATGCGGTTGAGAACATCTTCTGGCGCCTTGTCGATCTCGCGGAAATTCAAACTGGCGGACTCGATCGCGTCATCCCGCAGAATGGGATTTCGAATCGCGTTCGGTTTCGGGTTCATCTGGTCCAGCGGCACCTTGTTCGGAACTGCGGTGAAAGGAGTGAAGTCGGCAGTCTCGGTAAAGCAGTCAAACATCGGCGTGGCGCTGGCATCAAACTGGTTCATCGGCGGCAGCCCGAGAATCTGTTCCATCGTTCGCAGAATGCTTGTGGTATTGTACTGCGTGCTGATGACTTCGCCTCGCTTGGCGTAGGGGCTGATGCAGTAGGCCGTCGTGCGGTAGCCACTGACGTGATCCCAGCCATTTTGAGGATCGTCTTCAATTCCGAAAATGGCCATTTCTTTCCAGAACCGCGAACGACTTAAACCCTCTACGATACGGGCAAAAGCCAGATCGTTGTCCGCCATACATGAGGCGGGGGTCGGTGATCCGGGCGACGTTCCGCTCGTGTGATCATTCGGCAGGCAGATAATGACGAGCTGTGGAAACGTCCCTTCGGCCTCGTACTTTTCAAGCTCTTTCAGAATAAAGTCTGCCCGGTACTGGTCGGGGACGGCCATCTCCCAACCGACGTAATCGGTCGGTGAGAACGGGCGGATCGATTCGATCCCGGGTTCGCTTTCGAAGATGACTTCCTTCGACTCCCCTTTCCACGTTCGGTAGCAGGCGAGATAGTCCGGAACCCCCTTCTTCTGAGGATCGCTCCAGCGGACCTTCGGCATCATGAATTCGCCGTAGTTCCGAATCGAGATGCCATGGGCCAATGCGTTGTCCCAGAGGAAGCCGGCGGGTGAATACGCGATCGCGTCAATGTCATCGATACCCATCCCGTCGGGGTAGCTCCGGGGAAACCCGGCAAAGCTTTTCTCCATGTAATCCGTACTGAATGCCGTGGTGCTCCACTGGTGTCCATCGGCACTCAGAATTCCAGAGCAGTAGGTGTTGTCGAGCAGGACGAACTCACGCACCATTTTGTGCTGATTAGGAGTGATTTCTTCACCGAAGATGCAGAGATCTGCACGGCCGACCCCTTTATCGAGTGCTCCGAAGACCTGGTCATACGTCCGATTTTCTTTGATGACGTACACGACATGTTTAATCAGACTCGGTTCGCCGATCCGCTCTGGAACCGGCCGAGGCAGTTGATCGGGACGCGCGGGGAGAGCCGCCTGAGCGATCGCGCCTCGGCGCATGTTTCGAGCTGCCAGTTCCGACAGCAGGGCCAGTTGCTCGTCGTCCGGTAATGGCATCAGCGAGAGTGACCCGTGATAGTGATGCGTGTTGTAGCCCTCGGCCCCTCCCGCCTGTTTTTTCGGTGCCATTGGCAGTCCTTTGATGTTGGCACAGTAAAGGGCATTCCGATGTGGATCAAACACCACGGCACCGGGAAACCAGCCGACCGGTATCAGGCCCGTCAGATGGGTCTCTCCTTTGTCCTCCGGATCGAATTCGATGACGGCAATCGAATTCTGGGTGCCGTTCGCGACATACAAGGTCTCTCCTGAAGGATGAAATGTGATTGCGTTGGGTGAGGCTCCGAACAGATCAGATGGCTTGGCCTTGGCCCAGACCGTTTCAATCACTTTCTCTTCAGCGACATCCATGATGCTGAGATGGTCGCTTCCTGCATTGGCACAGACGACGTAGTGACCGTCCGGAGAGACGGCCAGGCCGCTCGCGTGCAGTCCGACAACTAGTTCCGTTGTCTCGGGTTCGCCATTCAACTTCACGATGCTGACCGAGCCTTCGCTGGCGATGTGGCGAACGGGATCGACCCGAATTTCTGTTCCTCTACCCGCGGGCCCCTTGGGATCGTCGGGGCCAGGGCGTCGTCCTGCCCAATTACTCACGAAGGCCTTGTGACCTGCCAGAACCACGTCATACGGAGCGGCTCCCACCTCGATGCTGCGAAGTGTCTTGCCCGTCGCGATTTCGATTTCGTGCAACTGGTTCGACAGGTTGCCGCAAACATAAAGCTTCAATCCGTCAGGTGTGATGGCTAATCCACTGGGAATCTCGGCACGGCGTCGCGGTGCATTGGCGGGGGGCAGCGGTATTGTATGCGATGCCTTGACGCTGGGGGCTTCCGTCCCCGTCGCTTCACTCACGGTGAAGACCTTGATCGAGCCGTTCACATTGCTGAGAAAAATTTGCTTACCGTCTGGAGAAAAGATCAGGCCGGTGAAGCTGACCTGACCCCCTCGATCTGGAGCAAGAATGTTGGGCGAAACAACATCGGCGGGCGGTTGTTCCTGTGCTTCATTCGGGAACAGGACTCGCTGCAGGATTTGTCCTGATTCGGGGGCGATGACGATGAGCTCACTCGATTTTCCGGATGCGACCAGCAATGCACCGTCAGGAGACAGTGCCAGGGCCTGAGGCCGAAGTCCAGCCAACTCAACCTGCCGCCCGAACGGGGTCAGCAACTGGTTGACCGGGGTTACGATTGCATCTTCCCGCGTTCGGCCGACCCGGTCTGTGGTCGATTCAATCGCGGCGTCTTCCGTCGAGGAATCTTGAGCACGAAGTGAAGTGGAGGAACCCAACGCCAACAAACAGCCCAGAACCATGATCCATCGCATCGAACTCATTCAACGGCCTCCTGTGCGTCCGAATCGGTTGAATAAATGAATTGCTCACAGCAGAGCGAAGTGGACCGTTTGAAACTGCCCGTCGCAACGTAACGCTCCACTGCGGCATGGATCCGGAGAGATCCCCACCGGCAAGCTAACAATCGCTGAGATCAAATGAAATCGAATGCGAGCAGGAGTTTCCCGGAGCTGGCCTGAATGATCGATCAGAAAGACTGACCAGGTGACTGCCAACATGGCACGAAACATGGCACGACCACGGCTTCGTTCGCCGGGAAACAAATTTGGGGTCACGAAAGTCAGGAGCCGTCGCGGATGGGATAGAACTGTCGTACCTGGTCCTCTAGACTGACGGGCGGCGATTATGTCATCAGAACAGTGAATTGAGAGAACCGATGAAGTCATTGGATCAGACATTGGGTCAGTGTACGCGCCGCGGCTTATTGCAGGCGGGATATTCCGGCCTGTTCGGAGTCGGTTTAACGTCGATCCTGGCCGGTCGTGAGAAAGCCGCTACAGCCGCGGAAGGGAACTCCCATCAGAAGCCAAAATCTGTTCTTTTGGTTTTTCTCAGTGGAGCTATGAGCCATATCGACACGTTCGATATGAAACCAGAGGCTCCGCTAGAGATTCGCGGCGAGTTTAAGCCGATCGCCACATCGATACCCGGTTATTCCATCTGCGAGCATCTGCCGCAACTGGCCTCGCGCGCCCACAAATACGCGGTCGTGCGGTCGTTCTCGCATGACGACAATAATCATACACAGTCAGCTCACCACATCACGACGGGTGAGAAACAACCTGGTGGCTTCTTCGACAAGAGTGCTTCTCGCGAGGACTGGCCTCACTATGCAGCGGCTTTGTCGTACCTGCAGCGAGCCCCTGAAGGACTTCCCTGTGGAGTGACGCTGCCGAACTTCCTTCAGGCGGGCCCGCTGGTCTGGCCGGGTCAGCTCGCGGGATTTCTGGGAGCTTCGCACGATCCCTGGTTCGTCAACGGTGATCCTAATCATCCGGATTTTCGGGTTACGGAGCTGACGCTCGCACAGGGGATCGACGCAGCACACCTGGGAAGGCGACTTTCGCTGCTGGATGAGGTCAATCGCCAGCAGCGTACGTTCGACGACATTGGCCAGTCACGGCTGTTGCAAAAGAGTCAGCACATGGCTTACGACCTGCTGACGTCCAGCCACCTGACTCAAGCCTTCGACATGAAGAAGATCTCGGACAGCTTGCGAGATCAGTACGGCCGAAACATTGGCGGTCAGTCACTGCTGGTGGGGGGGCGGCTAATTGAGGCTGGCGTTCCCATCGTGCAGGTGAATCTGAATGGCTGGGATACCCACGACAACAATTGTGAAGGACTGAAAAATCATCTGCTGCCGCCGTTCGATCAAGGCATTTCCGCACTGCTCGACGATATGGAGTCCAGCGGCCTGTTGCAGGAAACACTTGTCGTTGTCGTCAGCGAGTTCGGAAGAACGCCCAAGATAAACGGCACAAAGGGACGCGACCATTGGGGCCCCTGCTTCTTCGGCCTGTTCGCGGGGGCGGGCGTACAAGGCGGTCAGGTGATCGGCCGCTCGGACGCCACGGCCTCCTACCCGACGTCCCGGCGTTACACTCCCAATGACATCGGTGCCACAATTTATCAGGCACTAGGCGTCCCGCTGGAAACCGAAGTTCACGACCGCCTGGGGCGCCGTGTCCGCTTGAATACAGGCGAAGTGATCGAACCTCTTTTCACGGCCGGAAGTGTTTGACTATCGAGACCGCCAAGCAGGAGGGCACGTCCGGTAACGGGGCGTGGTCGGGCAGGCCAGTAGACGCCAAAGTCAAGCTGGCTGATATCTTGTCCTGCGATGATCAATTTCCGCGTCGTTTTTTTGTCTGAGCGTGAGCGATCGGGCCAGCTGACAGGGCGTTACTCGTCCTCTTTGACAAACCCTGAAGAGAACCGGAAGATCGTGAGCTTGTCCGACCTCCCGTTCAGTGGGCGTTGCTGCGGCAGAAGTTAAGCGACTTCGACGAGGGCACGGCTTCGCGAGATAGGGCATGTGTTGAATCGCGCGGTCGCCACGAGCAGGCCGGGGGGCAAAATCCGCAGAAGTCGTTGCCGAGACCTGCCAGGCCACTGCGGGAACCGCAGGTCATCGACGGAACTTGTCCCCCCTTCTCACTTCAATGAGGGTGTCGTTTTTACAGAAGCGTTGTTGTGAATTGACAGGAGCGAGCGAAGTCGATGTTTCAATATCAGGGAAAGACAGCGCTGATCACAGGGGCGTCATCGGGGATCGGAAAAGAGTTTGCAAAGGCCCTTGCCGCCCGGGGGATGTCGGTCATTCTGGTTTCTCGTTCAGAAGAAGCACTGCGAAACCTTGCCACGGAAATTACGGGTCGATACCCGGTCCAGGCAACCGTGATTTCTGCTGATCTGAGCCAGTCCGACGCCACCTCCCGAATCGTGAGTGCGGTGACCGAACGAGATCTTTCCGTCGATCTGCTGATCAACAACGCCGGATTTATGACACATGGGCATTTCGAAGCGATCGATCCGCAGCGGGATCACGACGAAGTGATGGTGAACGTCGCGGCCGTGGTCTCACTGACGCACGCATTCCTCCCTGGAATGCTGAATCGCAAGCAAGGGGCAGTAATCAATGTCGCCTCCGTCGCGGGATTCCAACCGATTCCGTTCCTCGCTGTTTATGCCGCCAGCAAGGCCTTTGTCATTTCGTTCTCGATCGGGCTCTGGGAAGAATGTCGTGACAGAAACGTCTGCGTGATGGCACTGTGTCCCGGAACCACTGCGACAGAACTCTTTGACCGAGCCGTTGCGCCGGAAGCAGCACTGGGTAAGCCCCGAACGGCGGCCGACGTTGTCAAGACTGCATTGGCGGGCCTCGATCGGAAACGCAGTCTGGTTGTTGATGGCTTGAAGAATTCGTTGCTCAGTTATGGTCCGCGTCTGATTCCGCGCTGGTTCGCAGCGCAATGCGCGGGAAACGCAGTCCGTCCCCGTAAGGCAAAAGGGATTAGCTGAGATTACTCTCTGGTCGGGCAGGCCGAGGATGGGGGAATGAGGTGAGTTGCTTCCAGATTCGCACCGCGTGGTTCGTCTGAGACGGGTCGAGGCGACAGCGGGGAATTTCCGCCGAGAGGCATGCTGTCTGGTAGTCGCTGAGACTGCTTGTCTGCAGGCAGAGCGGGTGGCTTACCTGTGTCAGGCATACGCAGAGTTCGGAGAGCCTCACGCGAGGGTTCGGAGAGACTCGCATTGACCGAATTTTGATGACTTGCTACGGTCCGACCCTCTCCCCCAAGTCCTGTCAATTTTTCACAAGTCAATCACATGGTTCCTCACCGGATTCCTGGCGCAGTTGCTGCGCGGTGGATTGTCGCTTT
>NZ_DASWWZ010000168.1:0-5422 GCF_036405755.1 Schlesneria sp. | reverse complement strand
CAACTGTCCAAATCGGCCTCCTTGTTTCCACCAACTCGCGCTGACATCCCCCATGACGAGCAACGCGAACGCAATCGGAATGAGAAAGTACCGAGGATAAATCAGTTGGTGTCCCGTGAAGAACAGGACAATCGCCGGCGCTGCGACGATGATGGTAAAGTAGCTCAAGGCGATGGCCCGGTCCGTCCGCCAGAGGTGGACGAATCCGGCAGCAAGCCATACCGTCGACAGGCCTGCCATCAGCAAAGCCAGATCGTCATACATCGGGCCTCCTGAGACCAGCGACAGGGTTGAGATCAACGCAGAAATCAACGTCGACTCGGGCCCTCCCCCAATCGCCATCCCGCGAATGAAATAGAGATAAAGCAGTCCAGCCACGGTCGTCGGGGGAACAAATGCAATGGGAATCAGCCAGGAAGGTCGTACAAGCCATTTCCGCAATCCCCACACAGCGAATCCGACGAAGCAGTACAGAAACGTGAGATGACCGAGGAATCCGAGACTTGCGCACATTGCAAATCCAAGAGCAGCCCGCCAATCCCGCGTTTCATCCATTCGCAACAGATAGAACCAAGACAAGTAACCAAATACGACCGCGTACGAATAACCTCGCGCTTCCGAGCCATAGAGGATCAGCAGATAAGAGGCTCCCACGAGGACAGAAGTGAACAGGGAATTGACTCCGTTGCCGCGCCGCCCGGCAATCCAAGTCGCGGTGATTACGGAAGCGATCGAACCCAGGGCCGCCGGAAGACGATAGACGATGTCCGGTACCGCTGGCCCCAAGGTGTACATGACAATGGTATTGAGCAAGTGATTGTTGTCGTGCCGCAGCGCGAAGACATCGGACAGCTTGTGAATGGCCTGACTGGCAAAGTACCAAGACCAGATTTCATCGATGGCGAGATCCCCCAGCGCACTGGCCAAACGGGTCGCGGCTGCCGCCAGAAGAACCAGGATGATGATTGAGTTCACGCTTGAGTTTGAATCGACCGTTCGCGTCGTCAGCGGATCACTCGTCGAATCATTCGTCGAGGGGCGAGAGGGAATCAACTTTTTCGATGAACTGGGCATAGGGAGACGTTCAGCCAGAGAACTTACAGCAGTAAGCGGTATTCGTACGGAGAGGGCCGGGTAGCATACGGCCTCCCGAAAGATCATACGAGCGACGAAGCTCCTGCACGATCCAACGGACCAGGAATGCAGCGCCGACCTTGCATTCGAGTCGCAGCAAACCGACTTCGATGAGTCCCCCGGTCAGGTTTGCCGCTGTCCCAGCCGTTCACGACAGAATGCCCTGAACGACTTTGCCGTGCACATCCGTAAGTCGGTAGTCGCGCCCCGCATGGCGGTAGGTCAGCTTCGTGTGATCAAATCCCAGCAGGTGTAGAAGGGTCGCATGAAAGTCATGAACATGAACCTGGTCGCTGGCGACCGTCGCCCCCAACTCGTCAGTCTCGCCATACGTTGTGCCTCCCCTGACGGATCCCCCCGCAATCCAGGACGAGAAACAGGCACTGTGGTGCCCGCGACCGTGTTTCCCATCCACGCCGGGAGTCCGACCAAACTCAGTGGTCCAAACGACCAGTGTGTCCTCCAGCATGCCGCGACGCTTGAGATCTTTCAGCAGTGCGGCAATTGGCTGATCGATCTTCTTTGCAAGCGGTGCATGCTCAGCCATGTCACCATGCGAATCCCAATTGCCCGATGAGCCTGAGTCGATTAATTCCACAAATCGGACTCCCCGTTCCGACAGCCGTCGCGCGATGAGACATTGCCAACCAAAACCATCCGTCTGTCCACGTGTCAGGCCATACATCTCAAGCGTGGAGTCAGATTCTTGCGATAAGTCAAAGGCATCAGGAGCTTCGGTTTGCATGCGGAAGGCGGTTTCGAACGACTGCATCCGTGCTGCCAGATCAGATGAAGCGGCATGCCGTCGCAAGTGAGCGTCATTCAGGCCACGGGCCAACTCCAATTCCAGTTCCTGTAGATGCGGTACTTTCGTGCGGGGCCGGAGATCAGAGATGGGGTCGGGGCCCGGAACGACCCGAGTTCCCTGATGGTAGGCAGGCAAAAAGTCATTCGCATAGACCTGCGTCCCGGCATAGGGAAGATGTGGAGCCAGGACAACGAAGCTGGGAAGATTCTGATTCTCGGTTCCCAGCCCATAACTGACCCAGGAACCAATGCTGGGTCGAGAAAAGAAAAACGAGCCTGTGTGCATGGCCAGCGTGGCCTGATAGTGTTCGTTGTCATCAGACTTCATCGACCTGATCAGGCAAATGTCGTCCATACATTCGCGAAGACAAGGGAACAGATCGCTGACCAGTGTTCCACATTCCCCCCCGGGCTTGAACTCCCACTTAGGACGCAGCAGAACACGCTGCTGGTTGGAAAGCCCGCCCCCGACCCCCATCGTTTTGCCATCGGCCTGAAACAGCTTGGGTTTGTAATCGAACGTATCCATATGAGAGACGCCCCCTGTAGAGAACAGGAAGATGACCCGTTTCGCTTTCGCCGGAGTATGTGCCGACCGAGGGGCGAGTGGAGCGGGATTCCGGACTTCGGAGGACAGCAGTTCCGAGAGAATCCCGGGGAACAGGAGGGAACCACCGACGAGTGACTGAAGCACTTCGCGCCGCGTCGGAGCATGCTTGAATCCGGGCATTATTGAGTCTTTTCAAGTACAGGAGATGAATCCAAGCGAGCGAGATTTATGTCTCGACGCTCGGACAGAAACGAAATCCGGCGACGGGCAGAAACGACATTTCCGGACATACGGTCGACGCTTAACAACGGTTGATCCCATAAGAGTCTCGCTGTCTTGCATCTTCAATTTGGAAACCTCAATTTCTCAGCGTGGCCTTCTGTGACAATTACGCTCAATCGACATAGACAAACTCATTCAAGAGAAACAGGGAGCGGACATACGAGACCCAAGCCTGTGCCTTCGATTCCTCGCTCGTCTTGCCCGCCTCGGCCAGCACGACATTCACAGCCTTCAAATAGTGAAGTCCGGCGGAAAGCTCCTCCTGGTATGGTGGACGCCCCAGTAGTCGGACATAGACGAGATCGATTCGTGAGCTGTCGTCCGATCGTTCGCTTCTCAATCGTGCGGCGACCAGTTCTGCCTGCTGATGAACGAAGGAATTATTCATGAAGTACAAGGACTGCAGCGGGGTGGTGCTCGTTGCTCGCTGGGGCGTACTGACGCTCGTATCGGGTCCGTCAAATATCGCAAGATACGGGTGTCGCTGAATTCGCTGCGTCATCAGGTAAACGCTTCGCTGGTTCGTCTCGTAAATCGCCTTAAACGGGTGGTGCTGTGTGAAACCCCATTCTGAACTGGGAGGGAATGGATGCGGTCCCCCGGATCGAGTATCAAGATTCCCACCGACAAACAGCAATGTGTCGCGAATCGTCTCTGCATCCAGCCGATTGCGGTGGAATCCTGATAAGAACTCATTCGCAGGATCACCCGGTATCGTGGCCGGGTCCTGAACCGATTCAGTTTGATAGGTGCGAGATTGCATAATGAGCCGATGCATCGACTTGATGGACCATCCCGACTCGATGAATCGGCTCGCCAGCCAGTCCAGCAGTGCAGGATTGGAAGGTGGTTTTCCCTGCTTCCCGAATTCATTTGGCGTTGTAACCAGTCCCCTTCCGAAATGATGAAGCCAGATTCGATTCACGATGACCCGTGATGTCAGCGGATTGGCCGAGTCCACAATCCAGTCGGCAAGTGCCATGCGACCACTCGATAAATCATTGACGGACAGTTCCTGTCCACCAAGAACAGTCGGAAACCGGCGACGGACCACTTCTCCTCTGGTTTCAGGATTCCCCTTGAACTGGATCGCGACATCATCGACTTGAGTCCCTTCGGCAACAGCGTACGCATACGGGATGTCGGGGAGAGTTTTCTTGTGTCGATTAACTTGCTTACGCGCCGCGGCCAACTGCTGTTTCAAGGCTGGCCTATTGGCGTTGTCTGCTTCAGACAGCTCTCTCTCGAGTCGTGCCAGTTCGGCTTCCAGTTCTTTCTCGCGATTCTGATGAGCGATCAAAGCGTTGCGGGCCTGTTCCGCGGGAACGAGAGGGACCAGGTCACGCTGCATCTGATCAAGTTCGATTCCTGGCCATGGATAGCGCGTGCTACTGAGAAAGCCATACAGGCCATAATAATCGTCGATCGTTATGGGATCGAACTTATGGTCGTGACAGCGAGCACAGTTGATTGATTGGCCCAGGAATGTCCGCCCCAGATTATCGATGGTGTCTTCAATGGTCAGATGTGTCGGATAGTCATCAACGCGCGATCCAAAACGTCGGGCGTTGGCGAGGTACCCCGTCGCAATCACGCGCTGGTTTCGCTCATCCCAGCTGTTCGACTCCATCAGGTCACCTGCCAGTTGTTCGCGGACAAACTGGTCATAGGGTAGATCTCGGTTGAAAGCGTCAATCACCCAGTTCCGATACAGGTACATCTGAGGAATGGGAAAATCGGAATTGTCACCGGCGGAATCGGAATACCGCACGACATCCAGCCAATGTCGTCCCCAGCGTTCTCCATAGTGAGGTGACTCGAGCAAGCGATTGATTACTGATTCAAATGCGTGTTCTGACGAGTCTGCCAAAAACGCATCGATTTCCTCCGGAGTCGGCGGAAGTCCTGTCAAATCGAACGTCGCCCGTCGAATCAGTGTCCGTTTGTCGGCCAAGGGAAGTGGAGTGAGTTCCCGTTTCTCGAGTTCTGCCTCGATGAACGAATCAATCTCGTTTCGAGCAGTGCTTTTCGTCGGTGTCGGCACCACGGTCGTGACGAGTGGCCGATAGGACCAGAAGCTCCGTGCGGAATTCAGATCAATCGTTTTATGGGAAACTTTCGTGGCCCGCGTCCGTGGATCGGGTGCTCCCATTTTCACCCAATGCTCCAGATCCGCGATCTCATGGTCCGCCAGCTTTCGGTCTGGTGGCATTTGCAATTGAGACTCCCCATACCGCACGGCTTTGATCAGCAGGCTGAGTTCAGGGTCGCCCGGCACAATCGCGGGCCCTCGGTCCCCTCCTTTCCTCATGGCAGATCGCGAGTCGACAAGGAGGCGCCCCTGAACTTCGTTCGACTCTGAGCTGTGACATTCGTAACAGTGGTTTACAAGAAGTGGGCGAATCCGCTTCTCGAAGAACTCCGCCTCAGCAGTCGATGGCTCGGTCGAACTGTCTCGTTCTCCCTGCCAGACCTCAATTCCTGAAAAGTTTGCTGCTCCACCTTTGCTGGTGATTTTGATCTGCTGATTTTTCACATTAATGAGCCAGGGTCCCAGCTTGTCCCAATGCCCCGCTCGGCCGCTGTTATGACGCGACAGCACTTCCGCACCGTTGATTGAAACATGATAGATCTCGGGATCGTTATCTT
>NZ_DASWWZ010000167.1:0-19743 GCF_036405755.1 Schlesneria sp. | reverse complement strand
TATGAGCTGAATTCCAGAGCCATTACGATACTGATCGGAATTCGATGGAATGTGGCACTAAGGCGTCGTCAGTCAGGGTTGCGTCCCCGTTTGTGCAGGAACTGGGGGCTGGTGACGATTTCTTCGACAGCTCGCACAAAGCGATGGTCGTCGGCCTCGAGTGACTGGCGCATCCGTTTGATCGTTGCCTGGTCTGAGAGCAGCAGGCTGCGGCCTAAGGCGTATGTCAGCAACTTGCGGCAGAAATTGTTGACGAAGTCGTCACGTCGTTGTTCTGCAAGATACGTACGAAGTCCGTCGAGACCTTCGCGATCGACGTCGTCGGGATATCGTCCTTTCGCCTCGATCGGGCGTCCTCCCAGATCACGGTCCCGGCGTCCACCAATCGGGTCAAAGCCTTCGAAAGCCAGTCCGATCGAGTCGAATCGTTGATGACAGCCTGAGCAGGCTTGATGGTTCCGATGTCGGGCGAGGATCTGAGGGAGGCTCAATTCGCCCAGTTGCGCTTCATCTTTGGGAAGCTCGGGAACTTCGGGGGGCGGAGGCGGGATGTGTTCACCGAGCAGATTTCTGACGACCCAGTAACCTCGTTTGACGGGACTGGTTCTCAGCCCGGGGGAGTTCCGGGTCAGGAAGATCGACATCGGTAGCAAGCCCCCCCTACCGAAGTCCGCTGCATTCGGGACATGCACCCATTCTTGACCAGACGAGTCATTCGGGAACTCAATCGGCATGCCGTAGTGTTTGGCCAGGACGGAATTCACGAATGTGTCGGGGGAATGCAGGAAATCGAAGAGAGAACGATTCTGTTGAGCGACATCGATAAACAGGCGGATCGGTTCATCGTACATCGCATGACGAAGAGTCGCGTCAAACGCAGGGAATCGTTCACGATCGACGCTGTTGTGTTCGTCAAAACGGTTGAAGCCGAGCCAGTTGCCTGCAAACTCCGTAGCGAGTCCATACACGCGGTCGTCCTGAAGCATGCGATGAACTTGTCCGAGAAGGACTGCTGGCTCGTGCAGGTTCTGCTCACGTGCGTGAACTAATAACTCTTCATCCGGCATACTCGACCAGAGGAAGTAGCTGAGTCGGTTGGCCAGCTCAAAGTCGTTCAGCGGCTGAATGTCCTGGTCTGGTTCGGCAAGATCCACACGAAAGCAGAAATGAGGCGACATGAGGATGCTGGCTACACAATCACGCATCGCGTCCTCATGGGACAATGCATCGTCGTGGCGCAGGTGATGATAAAACGTGAGCTCTTCTTCCCGTTCCTGTTCGGTCAGTGGCCGGCGATAGGCTCGTTCGGCGAAATGGATGAGTGCTTCCAGATGCCGCTTCCGGGATGAAAGCTGAGTCTCTTCGATCCAGCGGACGTCTTCGATCATCGAGTCGAAGTAATGTTCAATCGCTTCGATTGCGGCGGGACTTGCCTCATTTTCCCTGGCTTTGGCGAGGTACAGAGTCCGCATTTGATTGAGCCGGGGCTCTGACGTCACGTCCTTATTCTCGGGGCGGGCAAAGTCGAATTCCGGTCCACCGGCAAATTGGGGCGGTTCAGCCCGTTCGAAGAACAGGAAGTCCTTGTACTGCCGAATCGGGGCCAGCGTCACAAAGTTCAGGTTCTGCCAGAGCGAATCGAGCTCTGCCTGTTCCGCTGCATTCAGGACAAGATCGTAAAGCGGCGCGTCGTCGCGGAAGTAGCCCTGCATCAGGTGGAACCCCGCGGTGAGCAACCGAACGTCATTTCCGAGATTGGGGTCGGCGTAGAGTCCCCGACTGGTAATCGAGAATGCGTTCGGGAACGTCTCGCAGAATCGTTGACGGGCGGCATCGAAATGCGGGTTCTCACCAGTTCCGACGTACCGCATCCTTCGGTCGGCGATCTGTCTGTTCCACCACAGGATCAGTGGCTGACTGCCGTCCGAATTTCCTTTCACATGTAACTTTTCAACAGGCCGGTCCAATTCTTTTCTCAGAGTAACGACAAGCTCCCGCAGCCTCTGACACTCGACCTGGACCTCGGCCTGTTGGGTGACATCATTTGACAGCTTTTTCCATTCCTCCTGAAGCTGTCGCAGTGGCCCTTCCGCGACGGGATCGGTGAGTGCTTTCCAGACAATCTTCAGGTATTTCCCACTTAGCCGTTTGCCGACAGTTCGTGACAGGTGTGCGGGGGGATCCGCAGGGGAATGTGACGGACGTGCAGTCTGGTCGCCGGGGCCGCTGACACGGTTGAAGTCGCGGGCGAGATCCTCAAGGTCCGCGGTAGTGAGACCAAGTTCGCTTCGATGCTTGTACTGCCAGCAGGCGAAGAAATAGTCAGCGAGATCGACGTCGTGCCGGTGGTAGAACCGGACGATCTGCTGGACACAAAACTTGTCACGGTCGGTTTCCGCCACAGCCGCATCGGGGGCAAACACGAATCCATCGGGAAGCAGGACAAGGTGATCAGCGACGCCGCGAGCCGCGGTCAGGTATTTCTTGACCAGCGCCGGGGACATAGTCAGTGACTCGCCCGAGTTATCAAATCCCGCCTGATTCGCAGGATCGACGGGAAATTCCCGTGTCGGTCGAATGTCCACACCCGTCAGATCGCGAATCGTATGATCGTACTCCGCGTTGCTCAGCCGCCGGGCGAGCACAATGCCCGGGTCGCCAGCGCGACGATTCGCCTCAAAGTCTCGCAGGTCGCGAATCCAGTTAACGAGGTCAGACCGCTCGCCTTGGGTGAGTTGTTTCGAATCGGACTGGGGGGGCATTTCTTCCGCTTCGACCCGTTCGAGGATCGTTTCCCACACCGCATGATTTTTCAGGATGGCGCTGATGGTCGAGAATTCGCTCAGGCTGAGCTTTCCTTCCTGTGTCGTTGAGTTATGACAGGACAGGCAGTGCTCAATCACCAGCGGCCAGATGCGGTTTGTGAACGTCGTCTGAAGTGTGTGGGGAAGTGGGCTGTCCGGTGCCGCTGTGACATTCTTCCAGTTCACGCCGATGAGAGCAGCAAGAAAGAGGATCGTCGTCGCGGTGATTACTATCCGGAACGTCTTCATGCTTCCGATCATCTCCCGACAACGGCGGTGGGGCTGCTGCGTTGGTCTCACTTCAGATCGTGCGGAACAAAGCGATTGAGGTTCGGTTTGGGCAATTCGTCCCGACGCGTGCCGAGTGACCGCAGCGGCTTGTGGCCTGCCTGCGGCGATGCGGAATAAACGTATCGGAATCTTACTATGTGAACGCGGTTTAAAGAATCGTATCGCTGCCTCGATCGGGCGATCAGTCCGACTTGAAATGGTCGAGGCTCTGTCAGGGGGCCGCGAGTGTCGAACGGATTTCTTTTACTTCGTCGATGACACGCTCCAGTTCGTTCTCGGAATACCGCTGATCGATGTGGAAGCTGAGAATCGACTTCGAGACTTCGCTCTGTGAATCGGCCCAGTGAATGACCGGGAAGATTCGCTTCGTAAACAGGTGTCTCCTGTACCGATCACGATCAGTCGTTGTGATCATGAGATACATGTATTCGCCCGGCAGGATCTCGATCTCGGGGAATTCGTTCTGGAATCTCTGTGCGAGAAACTGATGGTTGGCTTTCCGATGTTGAAGGACGGAGTGGAAATCGAAGGAGCTTCCTCTGGCGATTTCGTCCGGGTGCGCCGGGGCGATCTCAGGGACGGCGAGGGCTTCGTCAGAGTCACGGCCGAGCTGTAGGAACAATTGCTCGCGCTCTTCAGAGGGGTTCTGCAGGAACTCACTTCGGGCTCGTTCGGCTGCTTTCCGCAGCAGTCGATAGTTTGTTGTGAGCGGCGGGATCGCGATGGTGGACCGATGGTAGGCGACGGCGATATCGAGGCTGCTGAATTTTCTCAGACTGTTGAGTGCGTAGTCACCGCAGAAGCGGGAAATATCGAGGGGGGCCTGAACGAAGTCTTCGATCACCGTCACGCCCGTCGTCTGTTTTAGGTGGCGGATGAAATCGAAGGAGGCGGAGTTGTATCGATTGAAGTGCAGGTACAGCAGCACATCCGTCGGTGGGATTTCGACCAGTTCTTCCACCCGCTGGTAGAAGCGGAAATGAATTCGGCCATTCAGTTTCAATGAGAGTCGATCGAGCGACTCACGACAGAAATTATCCGCCGTCCACAATGTGAGTGGCTCTGGTGTGCGGTGGCAGTCTTTCAGGATCGCGGCGAGTGCATCGACACCGGTTTCGTACAGATGGCGCGTCGTCTGTCGAATCGTGATGGGAAAAAAATCGTCGAAACTGGCCTCCGCTGAATCGACCAGAAAGCGGTCGTGGTCGGAGGCTCCGAACATCCCACCCACAGTCGGCAGTGAATAGTCTTTGCTCATGCGATCATCCCTGATCTGAAAAGGCCATTCCCAATCTCTCGGTTTTCCCTCACGCAACAGGCGACGACCGAGCGAGCCGGAGAGGAGGTGTATGGTTTAATGACCGGTCAAAAAGAACTTCGGAGTGCAGTCCGAATGTGACTTCCTCGACGACGGCACGCGTCTACGTTCCTGCATCAGCCGCCGAGCAGAGTTCGACGAGATGGCCGTCCGGGTCATTGATAAAGAGTTGCACGGCACCGTCGGGTCGCTGTTTCGGTGGTGAGACGAACTCGATTCCCCGTTCGATGATTTTCCGAGCGGCGGCATGACAGTCATCAACGAGGAAGGCGAAGTGGTGTCCTCGCGAGTTGGCACAGGCGGCAGATCCAGCGGGGCCGGACCCTTCGAATTCGAGGATGGTGTGAATCAGAGTCGGGCCAGCCTGAAACCACTGTCCTTCGAACGAGAAAGCGGGGCGAGGTACCTCCTGCATTCCCAGCAAATCGACATAGAATCGCCGGGTTGCTGCGAGGTCTTTCACAACGATGGTCACGTGATCGAGTGACCGGACACCAATGGATGCTGCGCTGCTCACGACGTTCCTCTCTACGGAAAGTATTTGGAAACAGATCATCGTCGATAGGACCGACGATGAAAACCGTGATGGGGGCCGCAGAAGTCCTGTCGTGGCAACGCGAAATTCTTTCGCGAACTTCAGGGCGTTTCGAAGCTGATCTCCTGATCGGAATGGAGATCAGCTTCCTCAGCCGTTTCAGTGGTGCTGGCGAGAGCCGCTTCGAGCTTGTTCAATTGTCGATAAGCATTGAATCCCAGCAGCATGCAGTAAAGCGCATACCCGTGAAACGCTGCGCTCAAGAGGTCGCCAAAAGCAAGATAGATCAGACCATCCAGCAGGTACAGGAACATCCCCGCGGCGAAGATCCACAGGAATCGTTTCATCGCAAGCAATCCAAACCCGATTGATGCAGCGGCAACGACTACGGAAATGCCAATCGCAATCATTTTGAAAGCGGTCGCCAGACCCGGCTCTGCCTGTCCCACCTCGGAAGCGATCGCATCCACAATAGCGGTGACAGCCAGTCCCACGATGAAGTGGACCTCGCCACCAAAATGGCTGATCGCGGAATTCACCAGAGACAACCCCGCAATCCAGAAGAACCAGCTCGCGCCGGAATCGCCGGCGGCTTTCAGCGTCGCCATTGCCGCACCGACTTGATCGGGCGTAAAGCGGGATTCCTGTGAGACCGCATCGTCACCCGGGAGCGCATCAGGCGAAGCCATCGCAAAACCTTTCAATCCTACACCAGGAAGAGATCAAGCGATCTCTCAAGGATGTCAGCTTGGAGGGGCCGCACTGGGTAGACGGGTTCCGGGCTGATTTGAGAAAGGGCCAGATCGGATGACGAAAAAGTCTAACTCGCCATCAGCGGTTCGCCAACACTCCACTGGGCACCGTCACGGATCACGCGTCGGTAGAGGGTGTCTCGTTCGACAGGATCGCGGCCGGTTTCGCGAATCAGGCGGTGCAGGTGCTCAACTGTCAGGCCTTCGGGCGTTTTGGCTCCCGCGTCGTGATAGATGATTTCGTGGACCACGGTTCCGTCGATGTCATCGGCACCGAATCCCAGAGCCACCTGCGCGATCTGCTCACCCAGCATGATCCAGTAGGCTTTAATATGGTCGAAGTTGTCCAGCATGATTCGCGAGAGGGCGATCATTCGCAGGTCCATGCTTCCCGTCGGTTTGGGGATGGAATCGAGACCTGTGTTTTCGGGATGAAACGCCAGCGGGATGAAGGTCTGGAACCCCTTCGTGTCATCCTGAAGGGCGCGAAGCTGGCACAGGTGATCGATCCGATGCTTCGCCTGTTCGATGTGTCCATAGAGCATCGTTGCATTCGACCGCAGGCCAAGTTCGTGTGCAGCGCGGTGGATGGCGATCCAGTTCACGGAATCGGCTTTGTGCTCACAGAGCTGGTCGCGGATTTCCGGATGGAAGATTTCGGCACCACCTCCGGGCATGCTCCCCAGCCCGGCGTCGATCAGTTCCTTCAGCACCCATTCCACAGGCTTTTTGGTGATGAAGCTGAACCAGCCGATTTCGACGGCCGTCCAGGCCTTGATGTGGATTTCGGGGCAGGTTTCGTGCAACACCCGGACGATATTCAAATACCAGTCGAACTTTTTCTGGTGGTGCAGGCCACCGACGACGTGGATTTCGGTTGCTCCATTCGCACGGGCTTCGAGTACCCGGTCGCGCAGCATCTGATCGTCGAAGACGTACGCTTTGGCGTCGCGCAGGTCTGCCCGGAACGCGCAGAAGCGGCAGCGATAGACGCACACGTTCGTCGGGTTCAAGTGGACGTTGGTGTTGTAGTATGCGAAGTTGCCGTTCTTCCGCTCGCGAATCTGGTTTGCCAGGCGACCCAGAGTCATCAAATCAACATGCTCGTCGAGGTACAGACCCTCTTCGGGAGTGATTCTCTCTGAGTTGTCCACTTTGCGTTGAATGCGTAACAGAATGTCTTCGGTCATGTTCGTCGTACTAAACGGGTGCGAAAATTGACGTTTTTGAAAACGAGTCTTGTGCATCGTAGTTGGCGCAGCCCATTTCGGCTACTAACTCTGTGGATGCTGGTCTCTCCGTGAAAGAAACTGATTCCGAACCGACGAATGCGGGGGAATTTCGGCCCGGAGACGGACGCGTCGTGTCCGCTTGCGATGCGAGGGTCTCTTCACTGCGGCGGATTTCGACTCGGCGTGACCGTCGCTGCTCACCCTGCCCGCTGCCGTTTCAATTTCTCCGGGGACTTGGTTAATTATGACGTCTTGGTGCCAGCCAGTATCCGATGCAGTCCACGGATCAGGGCGATCGGGCGAATTGGACGCTGCAGGAGTCGACGTTACGTGAAGCAACCCGGGTTTTTCCGCAGTGTCTCACACGCATGGGACGGGCTGGTTTACACCGTCCGAACCCAGCGAAATGCGAAAATTCATCTGGTCGCGGGGACCCTTGTACTTCTCGTTGCGGGGGGACTGGGGCTGGATACGGCGCGACTCAGTCTGCTGGTGTTGATCATCGGGGGTGTGCTGGCAGCCGAAACGATCAATACGACTGTCGAAGCAATCGTCGATCTGCTCTCTCCCGAATGGCACGCTCAAGCGAAAGTGGCCAAAGACGTCGCCGCCGCAGGGGTGCTGATCCTCAGTTCGACAGCCATCGTCATTGGTCTGCTGATTCTGGGGCCGCCGCTCTGGAACTGGCTCAATACGCTGTTCGGCACGACCTGAGCGACCTCTAGCGCGGCGCAGAAGTATGGCCAGGCCGGGTAAACACAGGGTGGAATCTGTCGCTGGAGAGGGTCGCGATCGCATTTTCAGGTTGGTAGATTAGAGCGGCATCGATACGGCACCTCTCTCTTCCTTTCACCTTCAAAGCTGTCCATCGGACTGTCTCTCAATCTCCAGAAGGGTAATTGGACTATGGCCAAATCGTCTTCTCAAGGTAGTCGCAGCGACACCACCACTGAAGTCATTCCCGCCATGCCTGCGGGAATCCAGGTCTACCTGGACAGAGCCGTCGGTGCGCTGAAAAAGTTCGGTGTTGCCACGTCCAATGAACCGACGGAACTCGTCAAAATGCTGGACGAAGTGAAAGACGTCGACGAACCCAAGGTGCTGGCGATTGCCAAGACCATTCAGCATATGAGCACGTTCAACCAGCTCGTGCGTGACAATGTTGAGAGCATCAACATCGGGACTCGCTATCTCGAAATTACGCAGATGTTCGATTCGATCCGCGAAGATTCGAAGATGCTGATTCGGCAACTGGACGACGGCATATTCAGCATTCCCGAGAGAGCACAGAACCTCTGGATGCGTCTTCGTCGGGGTACTCCTTCCGCTCGTTTCGAGAAGATCGCAGAACTCTACAAGAGTGTTTCGGTTGATACGAAAGACCAGTTGCTGCGGGAAGAGGCGATTATGGACGCCTACATCGACTTTCGCTTCGCGTTGAAGCAAGCCGAAGTCCTTGCCCGTGAAGTTCTCGATGAGCATACCCCGAAGCTGCTGAAGGCCCAGGAGGCTCTTTCCGAAGCTCAGGAAGCGGTGACTGCCGCAGTGAACGAGGAACCGGGTAAGCGTTCAAAGCTGGAACTCACCCGCGACGAAGCGCGCTACGCGTTCGAAAAAGAAGATCGTACCTATCAATTACTTAAAGATATCGCCGAGAACCTGAGTGTCGGTTATGACGTCGGTGAAACGCTTGTGACCAAGCTCAAACAGACACATGATGTCAAGGATCAGGTCTATCGCCGCTCGGTCACCTTCTTTACGACCAATGAGCACGTCTTCACGATTCTGGGGACGGTCTATACCTCGCAACAAGGTTTAAACGAAGCGACGAAGTCGACCGAGGCGATGAAAGAAGGGGTCAACAAGGGGCTCGAGGATGTGGCGGAGCTGGGCCGGGAACTGGAACGAGCCGCCATCAAAGCGGGTTACGGTTCGACGATCCGCCCTGAATCGGTCGAGAAACTTGTCACTGCGATCTCGGATTACCAGATCGAATCGATCGAGATGATCGCAGAACTGCGACGTGAGAGTGAGCAGAGTGCTCAGGAAATCAGGCGCGTCGTCGAAGAAGGAAAAAGACGCTTTCAAGAGACCGTGCTCAAGTTCGAAGCACCAGGTTCAGCCCGAAAGCTTGAGCAGACGAAGTGAGAGCTGTGAACTAAGTTGTCAGGTCAACGGCATGCAGAACGCCCTCTCGAGGGAGCGAGAGGGCCAGGCAGCAGTATGACGTGATCGGTTCAACTCACCATCCTAATGACATGTTTGTTTCAATGACCCGTTGAGCTTCGTGCAGGTCCGTTCCGGTGTCGTGCATGTATAACCGGATGGCGTGGACTTTGTCGCCGTGTGAACGACTCAGGCAATCCCGTGCTCTGTCACACGGTTCTCCCGTTCCTTCGATCCCGAGCAATCTTTTTGAAATCACCCAGACATCGTGGGGACGTCGGGCAATGCGCTTGATGTGGTCTTCCGGGTAGTTCGACAGGGTAATGGCTTCAGCGCCTGCCTGATCTTCAGCCCAGGCGATCATGATGTGTGCGTCGGTCTCGATTTCAAACAGAGCCATGAATGCACCTCGAATTCCAATGAAAGGGAAAGGTGAGAACGGCAACGAGTGACCTGTTGTCTGTTACTCGCGTCAGTATAACGCCCGGATTCCGTCTGAGTCTATCACTTTGATCGAAGCGTCCTGCGCGGCCGTAAATGGGGCCGTCGACATTGATCTGGCGGAGCGTCACCGGTTGTGCGCTGTCCGATTCTTCCTAGAATAAAGGAACTCGTCAGATCTATTTGCTTTTGACCTTCCCGAAGCCTTCGAGTTCATCATGCCCAAATTTGCTGTGATTCTGCCCGCTGCCGGGAAAAGCAGCCGGTTCTCAAAACAGCGCAGAAAGGTTTTTGTCGAGCTGAAAGGTCGCCCTGTCTGGGTGCGGACGGCCGAACAGTTTGTGAACCGCGGCGACGTCGTTCAAACGATCATTGTCGTTTCCCCTGAGGATCTCGAATCATTCAAAGAGAAGTTTCGCGCTAACCTGGCGTTCATGGACATCGAGGTCGTAACGGGGGGAGCCGAGCGGGCTGACTCAGTCGAGCGCGGGCTGGCTCGGGTACGGGCCGATGTGGATTTCGTCGCGGTCCACGATGCGGCCAGACCATTGATTGTCAAACAGTGGATTGACGAAGTCTTCGCCGCCGCTGAAAAGCATGACGCGGCAATACTCGCAAACCCCGTGACCAGTACGCTGAAGCGGGTCGGTGAAGATCACAGTATCCAGCAGACAGTGTCGCGTGCTCATCTCTGGGCAGCACAGACCCCGCAGGTGTTTCGGCGTCAACTTTTGCTCGACGCCTACGCTCAACGTGGCTCGTATCAGCCGACAGACGAGGCGGAATTAGTAGAGCGGTTCGGAGCGACAGTCAAAGTCGTGCCGGGGTCACCTCTGAACCTGAAAATCACCACACAGGACGACTTCCACATCGCTGAACATCTGCTGGATGCGTTGCCCAAAGACAAGCGAATCGGTTTCCTGCATCCTTTCGAGGATGAACCACGGGGCTGAGGGCGGTCTTCTGGGTGCCTGACGGCGTCCCGGTGACCGTAACGCCCCCCATTTGTGGCTGTGCCCGTCTCCTTGACAGAATCAGCCTGCCGCTCGCGTCTGGTCGGCGTTCAGCTTGTTGTACAACGTCTTCAGGGCGATACCGAGTTCAGCAGCTGCCTTCGGCTTGTCTCCCTGGTACTTGTCGAGCGCCTTGTAGATCATGTCCATCTCGATTTCCCGCAGGGTTTTCGGCGAGGACTGGACCGCGGCCGAAACAGGCAGCGTCTGCGGTGCGTCGATATACCGGTGCAGGTGAGAGGGAAGATCCTCGGGCCGGATGGTGACGCCATCCGACATGATGAGCGCTCGTTCCAGGGCGTTCGCCAGTTCTCGCACGTTCCCGGGCCAGTCGTGCTGCTTTAGCACGGTAATCGCCTCGGCCGACAGAATCGACTCGGGGATATCGCGGCGTTTGAGATAGCGTGAGATCAGAGTCCGCGCGAGTTCGGGAATATCATCCCGACGTTCGCGCAGCGGCGGCAGTGGAATTTCGAATGTATTGATGCGGAAGTAAAGGTCTTCGCGGAAGAGCCCTTCAGCAACCATCTTCTGGATATTGCGGTTCGTTGCACAGACAACTCGGACGTCGACGTGGAAGGCTTCGTTTTCGCCCACCCGTCGGACTTCGCCTGATTCAAGGAATCGCAGCAGCTTGACCTGCATCGACTTATCGAGTTCCCCGAATTCGTCGAGGAACAGTGTTCCCCCGTTGGCGACTTCGATCAGTCCTTTTCGAGACTTCTCGGCACCTGTGTAGGCACCTTTGCCGTGTCCGAAGAGTTCACTTTCGACGAGATTCTCGGCCAGTGCACCGCAGTTGACGGGCACGAACGGCATGTTGGCTCGCTGGCTGAGGTCGTGAATCCGACGAGCCACCAGTTCCTTGCCGGTCCCCGTTTCGCCCTGGATCAGGACGCTGGAGTCCGTGGGGGCGATCTTTTCGCAGAGCTTTTTGACCCGCAGCATCGGAGGCGAATGGCCAATCAGATCTGGCGAGCCTTCGACGGCTTTCAGCCGACTTTCGAGAGCGATCGTCTTGTTGGTGAGCGTTCGCTTTTCGGCGACACGCTTCAGCGAGGCCGCGATTTCGGCCATTTTCCAGGGTTTACGGAGGAAGTCATAGGCCCCCAGGCGGATGCCTTGAATGGCAGCATCCATATCTCCGTGGCCCGTGCTGATAATCACTTCCGTCTCTGGCGAGACCTTTTTGATGTGTTCGATGACATCCCATCCGCTGAGACCTGGCATTCGCAGGTCAACGATGGCCGCATCAAAGGCCTGCTTGTCGAGTGCTTTCAGAGCGGCGTGTCCATCCTCACACATGACAACATCGTGTCCCATGCGAGGAAGTTCAATTTTCATCACGTCGCGAATGGCTTGTTCGTCATCAACGAACAACACACGCAACTTTTGTGTTGAGGCAACAGTCAACGGGCTATCTCCTTGCCCAACCGGGTGGCATCCATGTCACCGGGCCGACGCAGTTCCAATCCTTGGAATGGCGAGCCGAAACCTTCGCTGGAAGGACCGATTGATATCAGAGAAATCGAAATGCCGCAATGGGCATTATCCGCATTTCGTGCTTCCGGAAGTGAACATTGATACCATCCCTTTTTGATCTTGCAATTGAACGATTCTTCCGCTCACGCGAAGACTTACGAAGAATTTCCGTGGTCGAAATCAGGCCTGTATGGACGTCCTCCATGTCTGTCACGCCCCCGTAGAGAGTGCTCTCACCAGAGGTTCCCCAGCGCCGTGACCGTGCCACCACATTTTCTTTTCGGACCGGCATTCGGTTAGAACGTGTTGACCACGGAATTCGGAATAGTCTCGGCGGCGATGCCGCTCATCAACTCAGAAGTCGTTGTGACTTCCCTCAAACTTCCTCAAGTCGTCGAGTTGCCTAAAGTGCGCAAAGTACTGCTGACCACATTCGGGTCCTACGGTGATCTGCACCCCTATCTGGCGATGGCGAGAGCGCTCAAAAGCCGGGGTGACGAAGTATCGATCGCGACGCATCCGGAGTACCGGGATCAGGTGGAGCGACTTGGGGTTCGATTCGTGCCGATGAAACCGGGGTTTGAGGAATTGGGGCCCGATGACGAGTGGGCGGCGAAAGCCAATCATTCGATTCATGGGTCGGAATTCATCATTCGCGTGCTGATCATGCCCTATCTGGAGGCCAGCTATGAGACGATTAAGTCGGAAGCGGCGACGCATGACCTGATCATCAGTCATGTCCTTACCTTTGCCGCGCCGATCATGGCCGAAGAGTTGCGGATTCCCTGGATATCGACCGCGCTGCAGCCATCCATTTTCTTTTCTGCATACGATCCCCCCGCACTCGGTTTTCTGACGATTCTTCCTCGTCTCAAGTTTCTCGGTCCGCGTTTCATGCGCGGGTTGCTGGACCTGATGGCGAAAGCGACGATCCCCTGGCAGAAGCCGATCGGAGCCCTGCGCGCACGGATCGGGCTGCCAGCTTCGACCGTCAATATGCTGACGGAGGGGTTTTCGCCTTATGGCACACTGGCGTTGTTCCCTCGCTCGTTCGCCTCGGCAAAGCCGGACTGGCCCGGGAACGTGCATCACGTCGGGTTTCCTCTGTTTGATGAAGAGACGACCCGCGACATCTCCGAGGGGCTGAGACGATTTCTCGACGCGGGGGATGCTCCTGTCGTGTTCACGCTGGGGTCAGCGGTCGTGCGAATGCAGACAAACTATTATGAAGTGGCCTATCAGGCGGTGAAGAAGCTGGGGATGCGGGCTGTCCTGCTGGTCGGAAAAAATCCGCATCGCGTTCCCGCCGCAGCGATGTCGGATCCGAACGTACACGTTTCGGATTATGAACCTTTTTCAGGGTTGTTTCCTCGGGCAGAGATCGTCGTCCATCAGTGTGGAGTGGGGACGACCAGTCAGGCACTGGCCTCGGGACGTCCCCAGATTCTGGTTCCGTTTGCTCATGACCAGCCGGATAATGCCCGTCGGGTCGCCGAACTGGGGTGTGGTGTCGTGGTTTCTTCGCGTCGCCTGAGTGTGTCTAGACTCGTGGCGGCTCTCCGACGCCTGAAGGACTCACCCCGATTCGCGGAGCAAGCCCGGCAAGTCGTCGATCAACTCGAGCTTCCCGACTTCAATCAGCGGCTTTTCGCCGCCGTCGACTCGATCCTTTCCGAACCGGTGGAGACATCGGCGGCGCACAAGGTCGATATTTAACGCGCTGGATACTCTGGGCAGCCGTTAGAACGGAAAAACTTTCTCCAGCTGCTGGAATGCACAAAACCTTAACCGCTAAAGTATCGCCGACATTCAACCTTGCCCAACATTTCGTCCTTCCCCGCTACGACGCCCGTTCGGGACACGGGTCCAGTCGGAACAGTCGGTGTGGAATCCCGTGTTGAAGCGATGAAAATCTGGCAACATAACCTCAGTCAATGAGATGAGTTTCCGAATATGCATATCCGAGATGGAATCCTGAGCCCTGAGGTGTGTCTTGTCACAGGCCTGCTGAGTCTTTCCGCAATCGGATTCAGCTTGCGTAAGCTCCGCTTCGATCTGGAGGATCGCGCTGTTCCGCTGACTGGCATGTTGGCGGCCGTGATCTTCGCCGGGCAGATGGTCAATTTCCCCTTGATTGGACTGCCCGTGTCGGGACACCTGCTGGGGGGAGTGCTGGCTTCGGTCATCCTGGGTCCCTGGGCGGGATGCCTGGCCATTTCGCTCGTGTTAATCGTACAGGCGGTATTGTTCAACGACGGCGGGTTGCTCTCGCTGGGGGCCAATATCCTGAATATGGGTGTGGTGGGAGCGTGGGGCGGGTATGCGATTTATGCCACGCTGCGTCAGTGGATGGGAAACCGTTCTGTCTCCGCGGTCCCTGCTGCTGTGATTGCGGCGTGGCTTTCTGTGCTGGCGGCGGCCACGCTGTTTTGTGTCGAGTTTGGCCTCTCAGCAGGTTCACGAGGCTTCAGTCTCCGCAGCATCCTAACCCTGATGGTTCTCTACCATGCGTTGATCGGGGTCGGAGAAGCCTTGATCACCGGGGGAATCGTCGGATTCGTGTTGTCGAGACGTCCCGATCTGGTCCCTTCGTCTCAGCCCGAAAGTCGCGCGGGGAACGTGGGCGCTTTTGCCATCGCGGGTTTCATGGCGGCTTTGGCCGTGGCTGCGTTTGTCGCTCCTTTCGCCTCAGAAAATCCTGACGGCCTCGACATGGTCGCGGAAACGACGGGGATGGATGCACTGAATGTTGAACGTGAGGCCCTTGTCCTGGATGACTATGCCATCCCCGGTCTCGAGGGGGCGGGTTGGCCGATGCTGGCCACTTCGCTTGCCGGAGTTCTTGGGACCACGGCCGTCTTCGCAATTGCGTTGACCCTTGGAAAGGCGGCCCGCTGGAACAGCCCTGCTCTGGCTGCGGATGGTGTTCATGGCAACTAGTGGGGAAGCCATCAAATCAGTCAGCCCTTGTCATGCGTTGTCGCCGAATACCAAACTCGGCATGACCTTGGCGGTCATCATCCTTTCGAGTCTGATTCCTGCTGAACACTGGCCCGCTCAGGGGCTGCTCATGGCTTTCGTCTTTGCAGGACTCAGTCTGGCGGGTATCGAACTCGGCTATCTGGCACGGCGCGTGGGGCTCTTCCTGCCCATGCTGCTGATCTTCGGTTTATCCATCCCGCTGGCGCAGATGGATCGGGAAGCGGCATGGGTCTGGACGATCGGACTCTGGTTACGCTGTCTGATCTCGTTTCTGGCGGGGTTGTGGCTGATTCACGTCCTTCCCTTTCCGGAACTGCTGATGACATTGCGGAGCTGGAAGTGCCCGGGATTGCTCGTAGCGATGCTGGCCTTCATGTACCGTTACATCTTCATTCTCTGGGACGAAGTGAACCGGCTTCGCAATGCGCGGGATGCACGCGATTTCGGTACGGCCTCACTGTGGATGAAATGGACAACGAATGCGCAGCTCATCGGACTGCTCCTGTTGCGTGCCATGGAGCGTGCCGAGCGAACTCATCATGCCATGCTGGCCCGAGGTTGGGATGGTTCACCAAAGTTCCTCGGTGATGATTCGAGAAAGGTAACATGAACGCCGCACCCCCGATGAGAACGATTGAACTTCGCAAGCTCTCGTTTCGATACCCGAACGGCCGCGTGGCGCTGGAAAATCTCTCCTGTTGTGTGGATCAGGGGGAACGAATTGCCGTGGTCGGTCCCAGTGGTGCTGGCAAATCGACCTTGCTGATGCATTTGAACGGGTTGTTACCCAGTCCTGCAATGACACAGGAAGCCCAGGCACAGGTCTTTATCGAGTCGATCCCGGTCATCAAAGGCCGTCTCCCCGAAGTGAGGCGGAAGGTTGGCTTTCTTTTCCAGGATCCCGACGATCAGTTGTTCTGCCCCACCGTCCGGGAAGATGTGGCGTTCGGCCCGCTCAACCTGGGACTGGCTCAAGCCGAAGTCATGCTTCGCGTGAACCGCAGTCTGGCTGCGGTCAGCCTTCCCGAGCACGGTGCACGAAATCCATCACAACTCAGCACGGGCGAACGCAAACGCGTTTGTCTGGCAGGTGTGCTGGCCTGTGAACCGTCGATGCTTGTGCTTGATGAGCCGACGAGCAATCTGGATCCGCGAGCTCGCCGCCAACTGCTCGAGATCCTGCGCAGCTTTAAAGGGACGCAGATCATTGCCACCCACGATCTGGACTTTGCTCTGGATCTGTGTCAGCGCGCGTTCGTGCTGGACGGCGGTAAGATTCAGGCAGACGGTCCTGTCGAGCAGGTCCTTGCCAATCCCGTGCAGATGGATCGCCATGGTCTTGAGGTTCCCTGGCGGTTACGTCGTGGTGCCTGATCGGGCAAGGGAATCGTCTTCGCATCCCTCGTTCCCTTCCACTTGGCAGTGCAGCCAGCCCCCACCCAACGGTGGGGCGTTTCGACCATGAGAAGTCGGACCAGGGCCCCCAATGCTCGACAGCCCCAGTGCTCTGCGGGAAGAAGCCGAGGCTAATCTGCTTTGCCGATGACGACGATTCCTGAATCAGTCACCGTGTAACCGGAAGCACGGTCTTGAGCCAGATCGTAACCGACCGTCGTTCCTTCCGGCAGTTGGACACGTTTGTCGATGATGGCTCGTCGGATCTTGCAGTTCCGACCGATCTCAACTCCGTCGAAGAGAATCGAGTCTTCGACCGTCGCCCAACTGTTCACGCGTACGTTGTAGCCGAGCACGGAACGCCGGACGGTCCCGCCAGAGAGGATCGAGCCCGAGCAGACCATACTGTCGAGCGCATGGCCCGTTCTCGGGTTGGCTCCGGCTGTTTGAGCGAAGACAAACTTGGGAGGGGGCTCCTGAGGCATGTAAGTTTTGAGCGGCCAGGACCGGTCGTACAAGTTAAGTTCCGGTTCAACGGCGACCAGATCCATATTCGCGGCGTAATACGCGTCAAGCGTTCCGACATCGCGCCAGTAAAGGCTGCGCCCCGTGTTCTTGTCGTGGAACGGAAATGCTCGCACCAGCTTTGACTGGATCAGTGTGGGGATAATGTCTTTGCCGAAGTCGTGAGAACTGCGGGGATCAGTCGCATCACGACACAACTGGTCGAACAGGAAGTTCGTGTTGAAGACATAGATCCCCATCGAAGCCATGCAGCGTTTGGGGTCACCTGGCAGCGGTTTTGGCTGTGCTGGCTTTTCCTCAAAGCTGATGATCTTGCGGGAATGATCAATTTCCATCACCCCGAATTCCCGTCCCTCTTCGAGGGTGCACGGAATGCAGCCGATGGTCAGAGCGGCTTTGGATTCAATGTGATCCTTCAGCAGGTCCGCATAATCCATCTTGTAGATGTGGTCACCCGACAGGATGACGATGTAATCAGAACCCGCCTGTTCGATGGAATAGATGTTCTGGTAGACGGCGTCGGCCGTTCCCTGATACCAGTTCGAATCAACGCGCTGCTGGGGAGGCAGCACGTCGATGTACTCGTTCAGTTCGCGGCAAAGAAATCTCCAGCCCAGATTCAGATGCCGGTCGAGACTGGCCGACTTGAACTGTGTCATCACCAGGATTTTTCGCAGTCCGCTGTTGATGCAATTGGAGAGAGCGAAGTCGATGATCCTGTAAGCCCCACCGAACGGGACCGCAGGTTTAGCGCGGTCGCGTGTCAGTGGTTCCAGTCGTGTCCCCTTGCCTCCTGCCAGGATCAATGCCAGCACTCGTTGCATCATCGTCTATCCAATCACTTATTCAGTTCTGACAACAGTTCGAGAGCGGTCGCCCGAATCTTGGGTTCCGAGTCCTCAGCGAGGTAGCTGGATCGGGCGCGCCATGTTTCGTAACCCCCTAACAGGAATTGCCCGGGCGGTGGCAGATAACCGTTGTAGCCGTTCGCCAGTTCGATCGTGAACGTTTGATTGAACGGGCTTTCCTTCTTGATGGCAAGTCCTGTTTCAGTGAACGTTTCGCAAGGCGAAGTCGCAATTCCCAGGGAGCCGATCCGGATTGCCTGAACCTTCACCTTTACCGTCGCAGGATACTCAGCCAGCAAGACCGTCTCGCGAGCATAGATCGAGGGCATGTCACCCAGCGGCCAGGTTTTGATGGCATCAAGTTTCATTTTTGCCTGAGTAATGTCCTGTTCGCTGGGCTTGCGAACACCCAGTTCCAGTTCCTTTTCGCGACAGGCCAGCGGAACATAGTCCTGGTACTGAATCTGATTGCAGACCCGCACGGCGTCCTGAGCCAGCAGTTCGGCGACAAACTGAATCTGCTCGTAGGGGGCGCGCGCAGGAATCGACTTCTGACTGAAGTCAATGTTGTTGACGTCGCCGCTTGTCCCGTTGGACATGATGCCAACGAATGCCGGTTCTACGGTCGAGGCGTTCAAGTGTCGTTTGATCCGCTGAGCAAACTCGCCGTAGTAATCGGCAGAAGCCAGCCCCCCTTCGACGCCCCCGACGTAATGGAGGGAGTAGTTCGCCAGCAGCGCGATCGGGCGTCCGCTGCGTGACTGGATCGACAGGATGCTCAGTTGCGGGTCGATCAGACCGATCGATGCCGTCACCTTGGGGTTGCTGAGGCCGGGGTTCATGAGCGCCCGGTCTGAGGTTCCGTTGAATGGGTTGACGACCGTTTCCCCTTCTTTCAGCAACCATCGGCGGTTGAATAACTGCGATGGTTCGTCGATTGCCCCCCAGCCGATTCGAGCAGGCTCTAACTGACTCTGGGCCTGTTCGATCCCCTTCGCAATCTTTTCAACGAGAAATTCCACATAGTCGGCATCCGGCTCACTCTGGAACACCCCGGTGACCGTGGGGCATGAGTGGGCGTGTGTGGCCGAAATCAGGATGTTGGACGTCGGGATGCCGGTCTTCTTGGATGCGAGCGCTTTTGCCCGGTCCATCAGGTCTCGCGGAATCATGCAACTGTCGCAGACGACAATCGCCAGCGAAGTTCTGTCGTCACTGGCGGGGTTCTTCGAGTTCAGCACGATGCAGCGAGCGTGAAGTGGATCATGTACGCCCTTGGCCTGTTGATCCGACATTCCTCCATTCAGCGAGATCGGAAACTTCTGAGGAGAGATATCCTGCGCGTATGCACCTGCCAGGAATGTCGCTGACGTATCGGCGGCCTGACTCGGTGAAGAGCCCAGCAATCCCAGACAAAGAATAGCGGTACACCAGACTTGCACCCGTCCAACACGATTCATCGTTCTGACCTTTCCTGACTCAGTGTGAGTCCAATTCTTGACACGCCTATCCGGGCACAGCATGGCTGATGCCGGGTGTCAGGGCAACCTAGTCTCCAGTCTGGCAAACGGCAAGACCGGCGGCTTTGAGGGGGCAGGCTGCAGTGCGAAAAGAGTCTTGTCGGTGGACAGAATTTGGCGTGGGTCGCAATCGGCTATTTCCAGTATGAACGGTCCAGCGTGCGGTAGTTGATCGCTTCGCTGAGGTGTGACGCGGTAATGCGTTCGCTCGCTTCCAGGTCGGCAATCGTGCGGCTGATCCTCAGAATCTTGTCGTGAGCCCGAGCCGAAAGCCCCATCTCTTCCATTGCGCTTTTGAGCAGGGATTCTGCGTCAGATTCAAGTTTACAGAACTGGCGGATCTGCTGAGGCGGCATGCGACCGTTCAACCGGAGCGATCCCTTTCCAAAGCGGCGCTGCTGGATTTCTCTGGCGGCGACGACCTGGGACTTCATGGATT
>NZ_DASWWZ010000166.1:0-1956 GCF_036405755.1 Schlesneria sp. | reverse complement strand
CATCGGCAGGCATCAAATCCATTTCGATTCTGCCCGTTACTTTGCCCATTCCTGAGCCAGTTGGACCAGGACTTCTGTTGCCGCCTGCATTTCCTGAAGGCTGGTCCATTCCAGTGGTGAGTGCGGATTATGTTCGCCCGTCGACAGATTCGGGGTGGGTAACCCCATGGCTGTCAGTAAGGAACCATCGGTTCCCCCGCGCACGATCGTCGTTCGGGGCTCACGGCCTAGTGAGCGGAAGGCGTCGATCGCCTTGGAAATCGCACGCGGCTCTTTGGCCAGATTGTCGCGCATATTGCGGTACTGAGGGCGAGTTTCGATCGTGATCTCGGCCCGGGGATGCTCCGCACGCAGCGAAATCGCGATGGACTCCAGCAGCCGGGCCTGTTCGGCCAGTTGTGGCGCTTCAAAGTCGCGCAGAATCAGGCGTGCTGAAGCTTCCACGACACTTCCTTCAATATGATAGGGATGGATGAAGCCCTGCCGTCCCTCGGTGGTCTCGGGGCTGAGCGTTGCGGTGGGCAGACGCGCAAGAAACTGGCTGAGGATCCGTACGGCGTTGACCATGGCCCCTTTGGCGACGGAGGTGTGCGTGTTGATACCTTTGACGGTGACGACGGCCCCGTCTGCGGAAAAGGTTTCCGTATCGATTTCGTTGGTCCCGGCGCCATCGAGCGTATAAGCCACTACTGCGCCAAGTTTTTTCAGATCGACCTTGTCGGTCCCACGCCCGATCTCTTCGTCACAGGTGAAGCAGAGTCGTACCAGGCCATGCGGGAGCTTTGATCCCTGTTTCAGCAATTCGGCTGCGGCGGACATAATGACTGCGACACCCGATTTATCGTCGGCTCCGAGCAGGGTTGTTCCATCAGTGGTGATCAATGTGTGACCATGGCACTTCGTGAGATCCGGGTTTTCGTCCACCCGGATGACTTTGGTGGGGTCACCGGGAAGGACCAGATCGCCCCCCTGATAATTCTCGTGGAGGACAGGTTTGACATTTTCTGCCGTAAATTCGGGCGAGGTGTCGACGTGAGCCACCCAGGCAATGACGGGAACGTCATGCGGGACAGTGGCGGGGACAGACGCCATGACGATTCCGAATTCGTCGCAGGTGACATCCGCCAGTCCCATTTTGCGGCACTCGTCGGCAAGCAGCTTGCTGAGATTTAACTGCTTGGCAGTGCTGGGGTAAGAGCTACTGGTCTCGTCGGACTGAGTGTCGATCTGGACGTAGCGGAGGAAACGATTGAGCAAAGTATCCATGCGAGGACTTTCCAACTGGAGAGACGACGGGCAGATGGTCGACACAATGTTGGCATAGCAGAACTGGTCCCAAAGAAATTTGGAAGCCTCGACAACTTGACGACCAGAAAACGGATGATAGAATCGGCCTCCCCATCTGCACCGCAGTGTGGGGGCTGCAGAAATGCGAGGGGTCGTAGCTCAATTGGTTAGAGTACCGGACTGTCGATCCGGTGGTTGCGGGTTCGAGCCCCGTCGACCTCGCTTAAAAGCCTTGTTCACAAGTTTTTGTGGACAAGGCTTTTTTCATGCGGTGCCGCTCGAATCGGATCGGCCGTGGGTCTCGTTCGTGTCCGCGATCCGTGGCGGGGCTGATCGTGGGGCAATCGGCGTTTCCTCCCCGCAATAGCTCCCTCTCCCTCTAGCGGGAGTGTTGTCGGGCTTTTGCATGACCCGTGGGTCACGTCAAAAGAGTGGAGCAACCCGGCGAAGTCCCGCAGTCACCTTCGTGATTGCAGCAGCTACGCGGCGGCCCTGACCTGTAGGCCTCGCGCGTGACGAAGGCAGTCACGTGCGAAGGCTGCGACCGGTACGAGCTGGACACTCTGGCCTGGATCACCTGCGGACATCGAGGGAACGTGGCTGGTCGAATGAGCTGGCTGTGAATGAACCGTTGAGCTCGAAGGGTGGGGGGAACAGGGGAAAGAAGCT
>NZ_DASWWZ010000165.1:0-2099 GCF_036405755.1 Schlesneria sp. | reverse complement strand
AGGACCCTGCATCGTGCCCAACGGACTTCGCGGCGAAACCAGGTGAGGGGGGCGTCCCCCGTTTGACGCCCGAAAGCGGCAGTCTGTCAAGCAGAGGTCCAGCCAGTGATCTCACCACCATTCCGGACGAGCGCCGTCGCGTTCGGTGACTGACACAGTGTCGGTGAGTCTCACCGGATTGTCGAGTAACAGGGGGATTCCACTTCACGTCCCGCAACGGGCCGCAATGGACACTTGCGCAGAGCGTTCAGCACTCGCCATCTTGCGAAGAGGTTACGTGTAACGAACTTCGCGGTGTTCGACTTCGAAATATTCGGGCAGCAGCGTGTCGGACTGCAGGATCCCTTTTCGCGTCAGTTTGATCTCGTCCCCTTCGACCGTGAGGTAACCTTTGGCTTGCTGGGCAGCGAGGGGCTGAGCGAATTCCTTCAGCACGTCGACACCAAACTTGTCACGGAACGGTGCGGCCGAGAGGTGGCCTTCCTTCATTTGCAGAATGAATTCGCGGATCAGTCGTTGATGATCCGTCGGACGCAGGGCGCGATTAATCGGCAGCGATCCCCCTTCGACTGTCTTGAGATAGTCTTCCAGTTGGTCCAGGTTCTGGTAGTGAACACCCTGGAAGTGACCGAAGGAGGAAACCCCCGCCGCGAGTAGATCGCAGCCACGCCAGACATTATCGCGATAGACGAAGTGGTCGGTCGCGGGGTTCTTGACGAGTTCGTTCCCGCTGGAAATGTGGTAACCATCCGCCTGGAACGCATTCATCGCCTGATCGACCCAGCGTCGTTTCGTCGTCCAGTTGGCGACGGGCGAATCGATGCCGAGTTCCTTCATCTCCTTCGAGATCAGAGTATTGAAAGGAAGTTCCATCTGGTAGACGGTCAGATTGTCCGGCTTCAGTTTGCGCGCCTGCTCGATGCAGCTCGTCCAGTTTTCGTCGGTCTCTCCGATCATTCCGGCGATGAGGTCGATATTCACCTGGGGGAACCCGACCTGCTGAATCCAGTCGTAAGCGCGGAAGATTTCGGGTGACAGGTGAGCCCGTCCGTTGGCTTCCAGAATCTTGTCGTTGAAGTTTTCGACACCAAGGGAAATTCGGGTGATGCCGATGTCCTTGAGTGTCTGCAGCTTTTCCAGATTCAGCGTGCCCGGTTCGCACTCGAACGTGACTTCTTCGGCGTTGTCCCACGAGACCGAGCGACTGAGCTCGTCGCGCAGGAACCGCAACTGACGGGAGCTGAGGTACGACGGGGTACCCCCCCCGAAGTACACAAACTTGAGGTCGCGACCGGGGACCGCCGGCTGCTGACTGAGCAGTTCGACTTCTTTGGCCAGCGCTTCGACATAGCGGGCAATCGCGTTCGCGTTCTGGTTGGTGTAGACGCGGAAGTAGCAGAACTTGCACCGCTTGCGGCAGAAGGGGATGTGCAGGTAGAGCCCCATGGGGACCGAGCGGTCCGGCTCGGACGCGAACGCGGCGCGGATTTCGGGAACGGTCTCACGATTCCAGAGCGAGAATGGTGGATAGTTCGAGATGAAATAACTTCCCACTTCCGTCGTCGCAGGAGCAATTTCCAGGGGAGCAGTCGGTTCGGCAAGCATCAGTCTCTTCCGATCGAGTGGTAGGTTCGATGAGGCGGGGTCGTCGCGGGCTCGTTTCAATGGTCAATGATAAACCGAAATCGTCATTCTGAGCAATTCACGTTCCACTCTGGCACCCTCCCCGAGCCACTCCGGACCCGGTGCGGTTCACGGATGCCAGACCCAGCACCGCCGAGATTCGGGCGAGCATTCGCCTCCACAAAGACTACAACCCGATCCCACTCCTCTTTCCTGAATTCCCCCTGAAGGAGACGAAAGGATGCCAAAAGCTCTGCATGTGGACCAAAGCCGTGGGGCGATCGCGAGAGAGTTGTCGCTCAGGGGTGACGTGGCTGTTGTCGCGAGTCGCGGCACTAGTGCTTTGTCACGATGAAATCGTCGGGTTGTGTGCCACTGCATCGGAGTCCTCGGAGACGCAGTGTCTTCTCATTTTTTGATGCTTGACAGAGCACTGCGTGACCGAGGACGGTCATGCAGTGGCACCCTAATTTTTC
>NZ_DASWWZ010000164.1:0-3429 GCF_036405755.1 Schlesneria sp. | reverse complement strand
TATTTGAATTTGGGTGAAAATTAGAAATGAACTGCCGGAAGCCAATGTGGTCCGGCACGGCAGTTCTCAGGAGAATCTTGGATGCCATCTCACGACGAAATCTACGAAAAAGTAAAAGCGACACTGATCGACGCCCTGGGGGTCGATGACGACGATGTCACTCCCGCTTCACGCTTGAAAGCCGACCTGGGAGCGGAATCGATTGACTTCCTCGATATCGTCTTCCGTCTCGAAAAGAACTTCGGGATCAAGATTCCCCGCAACGAACTGTTCCCTGAAAGTCTGTTCGCCGCGGATTCCGGCTTCGCCGAAAACGGGAAAGTCACCGAAAAGGGTCTCAGCGAACTGCGAACCAAGCTGCCCCACGCAGACTCGGCCGCCATCGACAAGCTGGCTCAAGATCCCAAGGTCGAAAACGTCGAAGACCTGTTCACCGTCAACATGGTTGTGAACTTCCTCGCTTCGAAGCTGAACTAGTTCACGAGCATTCCAATGAGAACTGCTCTCATTGAACAAGCGATACCTCGCTGCTTCGGAGAAATCGACGAAGCAGCGAGATCCCTTTTTGCGCCGGTCTGACGGGCACGGGGATCAACGACTTTCTGCGTTCAGTGCCCTGGTCACGGCAATCGGCCCGCCCCAGTGCTCTGCGGAATGTCGCTCGCGCGCGAGATGATCAGCAGAAATAGACATTTACACGGAATTTGCCACACTGTCAGGAAAGACCGTTTGGGACATTGAGGGCCCTGCCCCCGTTCCAAATCGTGGCGACCCGACTGTCCGAGATGGATCAATAACATCATGCGCTGGATCTGGATTGACCGGTTTGTTGAATTTGCAGATGGCTCTCACGCCAAAGCGATCAAGAACATCACTTTGGCGGAAGATCATTTGCACGACCACTTTCCGGGCTTTCCCGTGATGCCTCCTTCACTGATGCTGGAAGGAATGGCACAGACCGGTGGCATCCTTCTCGGAAAAGTGAATGATTTCAACAAGGTTGTCATTCTGGCGAAGGTGCCAAGAATGACATACCACAGCTGGGCCATTCCCGGCGACACCCTGACCTATACCGCGAAGTTGATCGATGTGCGGGACGAAGGGGGCATGGTCGAAGCGACAGCCCACGTCGGCGATCGACTGGTGGCGGAAGGCGAAATCGTCTTCGCTCATGTCAGCGAGAATGTCGCTGGCGGAGTCCGAATCGATCAGAAGAATTTCGTTTTTTCCATGCGATTGCTGGGAGTGATGGATGTTGGAAAAGCGGGTGACGGAGCCAAAGACGATTCCACGTCAGGGAATCCGTAACTCCGTCGCAGTGCTCGCTTCCACGAGAATCAGCTAATCACGTCAGAGACATCCATCAAAGAATTTATTCTTGGAGTTCAACATGAGACGGCGAGTTGTCGTCACCGGTATCGGAGCTATCACCCCGATCGGTAATACTGTCGAAGAGATGTGGAAGTCACTCCAGGAAGCCAAGAGCGGAATCGGTCCGATTACGCACTTTGATGCTTCGCACTTCCCGACGACATTCGCCGCCGAAGTCAAAAACTTCGACCTCAAGAACTACGTCGATGATCCGCGACGGTTCGAGCATTGCGGCCTGAACATCCGGTTCGCCATTGGCGCAGCCCGTCAAGCGGTCGATGATTCCGGTGTCCTCGACAGCGTCGACCCGTCACGCTTCGGAATCTATCTGGGTGCGGGCGAAGGTCAGCAGGATTTTGCCCGCGTGATGAGCCTGATTGCCGAGTCACAGCACGACGGTCATGTCGACCTCGAAGCGTTCACTCGCGTCGGACTCACACGCCTGCACGCGCAGCAGGAACTGGAGCAGGAACCGAACATGCCGGCAGGCCATCTGGCCAGTCTGTTCGATGCACAGGGACCGAACCTGAACTGTCTGACCGCTTGTGCGGCATCCAGTCAGGCGATTGGCGAAGCGACCGAAATCATTCGCCGTGGCGACGCAGACGTCATGCTTTCGGGCGGTGCCCACAGCATGATTCACCCCTTCGGTGTGACGGGCTTCAACCTGTTAACCGCGCTGTCGACTCACAACAACGAGCCTCAGCGTGCCTCGCGTCCCTTCGACCGCGACCGGGACGGTTTCGTGCTGGGTGAAGGTGCGGGGATGGTGATTCTCGAAGAGCTCGAACACGCGAAGAAGCGCGGCGCCCGGATCTATGCAGAACTGGTCGGCTACGGTTCCACGGCGGACGCCTACCGCATCACCGATATTCATCCTGAAGGTCGGGGTGCTGTCGCCTGCATTAATATGGCGTTGCGCGACGCCAAGCTGAATGCCGAAGATATTCAGTATATCAATGCTCACGGCACCAGCACAGAAGTTAATGATAAGGTCGAGACCGCGGCGATCAAAACATCGTTCGGTCCCTCCGCGTACAAGACGCCCGTTTCCAGCATCAAGAGCATGATGGGCCACCTGATCGCCGCTGCTGGAAGCGTTGAAGCGATCACCTGCCTGTTGTCGATGCGAGACAACGTCTTGCCACCGACAATCAACTATGAGACTCCCGACCCTGACTGCGATCTGGACTACGTCCCCAATCAGGCTCGCGAGGCCCAGGTCCGTCGTACATTGTCGAACAGCTTCGGATTCGGTGGTCAGAACTGCTCATTGATATTCGCGGAATTTGAGAGTTAGTTCTGTCAGAGGAAATGACAATTGTTCTGGCTGTCAATTCTCGTGGCCAGCGTGGTCGCAGTGGATGTTATTGTCCAGTGCATCTATGTTCGCCTCGTGCTGCGGATCTTCGAAACGAAGCCTCCTTTCTCTGTCCCGCCTGTACCACGGGATCCGGCTGCGGAAGAGGTCTCGTTTCAAACCCGCGATGGAATTACTCTCCGGGGAAGCATCCACTTTAACGGCCAGAGCGTCCCTCGGGGTGTCATCCTTTTCTGCCCCGAACTCGAAGGGAGCCACTGGTCGGCATCGATCTACGCCCGCGGGTTGCTGGAAGCGGGGTTCAAGGTCGTCGCCTTCGATTTCCGAAATCAGGGTGAAAGCGGTTCCCTGCAGGGGTATTCCCCGCTGCACTGGGCCACCGAGTTTGAAGTGGAAGATGCCCTTTCGGCACTCCGCTTCATCGCCAGCCGACCAGACCTTAATCACCTGCCGCTGGGAGTGATGGGGGTCAGTCGTGGATCGACTCCCGCATTGATCGCTGCGGCCCGGTCAGAACGTGTGAAGGCCGTCTTCTGCGAGGGTGCCTATTCCACCGATGCCCTGCTGGTGCACTTTATTTCCCGCTGGGCAACACTCTACGTTCCCCGTGTCTTCCTGCCGCTGTTGCCGATGTGGCACATCCGCCTGACATCGGTCCTGGTTCGCTGGACCAGTCAACTTCTGCGGAAACGCCCCTATGTGGTTCTGGAGAACTGGCTGCAGCTGCTGAAAAATCG
>NZ_DASWWZ010000163.1:0-8229 GCF_036405755.1 Schlesneria sp. | reverse complement strand
CTTCTGTTGCTCGGTGAGGAAGGCAGAGCGAGTTACTCCATCGCGGAAGTTTTACGACATGTCATTCCCCGATTGATGTGAGAACTTGTCAGCCACCGTTTGAATTGGCGAGCTCGGAATTGATGAGTGGGGTGCTGGCGGGTTTTGTATCGCGGTGTGTTGAGCAGCTGAAGCCTTGGCCTCTTGTCTGGCTGTGGGGCGAGCTCGTGGCATGGGGAATGGTCACGCGTTTGACTGGTCCTGGTGGTGTCGGAAAGTCGTTTGCGGCGGTCGATGTTGCTGCACCGGTTGACTCGTGAGGATTGGACGCGGTTGCGGGGGTCTCAGCCACAATCGCCTGCGACGGGCGAAGAGAGGGTCGTCATGATGCTCTGGATCGGAGAAGAAACTTCTGTGGTGCCATTACCGGGGAGTTGGCTTGACGAAGATGACGCGGCGGGACGCCACTTCTACGAGACGATTGTGTTGCTGGCCCGCCGAAGAATTTGGGTGCTGACGGGTACTGGCTGGCCAGCTTGGCCAATCCCTGGCCAGTCGGTGGCCAGTCCCATGTGCTTCCCTGAAAATGATTTACATGATTTTCAGGGGACTGGCCCGGCTGGCCAGAGAATTGTGGAATGCGAATATCCCGTTCACGGCGGTTCACAGCGGTTCACAGCGGTTGCTCACCATGGAGATGACGCGGCAACCTGGTGCTCGGTCCCTTGGGGAACGTGAAAGGTGCCGAAGCAAAGAGCCAAGAGCGTTGGAAAACGAGAGAATTGAAAAGCAGCGACAGGGACTCGAGGTAACGGATGCTCCTGTCCCCGTTATTTAACGGAAGGCTGGCCAACGGACCGCGAAGCTGGGGTGAGAGAGGGAACGTTTGAGGCCCTTTCAGGGCCCCTATTCCCGGCTTTGTATTGAGCCGCACAACGAATCGACGGCATATCGGCTATTTGACAATTCGGAACAGACTGAGCCGCCTCCGGATCTCATCAAGAGGGCTGCGGTGGGTGGCGATTTGGGATGATGGGCCGCTCGCCGCTCGTTGAAAAGGAGGACACGCATCGCAGAGGGTGCCAGTCCTGCTCTGTCAAAAGTTGATCAGCCGCGACCTCAGCCGGGTGATTCCATGCCGCCGGGCTTGTCTCCCATTCTCGTTCCCGTTCGTGGGGCTCTGGTATCGCCTGCCGGACCCGACCGATCTCTGCCTTGCGGCGGACGCTCTGCCCTCCCGGTCACTGTCCCCGGCCGTTGCAGGTCCGGCCATCGCGGTGGGTAGAGCAACTGCATATCCGAGAAATGAAACTTGCCCAGCTGACAATGAAAAAACCGTCGAGAAAACAGACGTTTTCTCGACGGTTGATGCGGAGAGGGAGGGATTCGAACCCTCGGTAGGAGGAATACCCCTACGCCGCTTTAGCAAAGCGGTGCTATCGGCCACTCAGCCACCTCTCCGGCTGACCAATTGAAGTCGAAACTATAGCCAATGAAGCTTGAAAAACAAGTCGTGTTGATACCTGATAAAAAATGAGTGAAAATTTGCCCGATTCCTGCGAATTCGACGAAATTCCGCCAGCTGGCCGATCACCGGCAGAAATCTGCACTTCGCCTCTTTTCAGGCCTCCGCGGCCCCAAATTTCACCGGAATAGACGACTTCTACAGGTCGAGAGTACGTTGCCTCTGACCGGGCACATCCCTCTTCCGTGATTGCCATCCGCAACGCCGGGGGGAATTTGGCGTTGTCCGTTGCCCTTGCCTGACCGGAAATCGTACCCGCTCTCGCCAGGATTTTTTGATCCTTTTCTTCGGCACCTCGATTGAAAGGAGCGACAGTTGTCCGGACCATTCCCCCCCTGCCCTGCCAGCAGGCTCGGAGGACTCTCTCAGAGACATTTCCGGAGTTTCTCGAACGACGACTTCTCGGCTTCTGCAGGGGGTGGGTGAGGCGACTCGACCGCTATTCGCCGATGATCTTGACGAGCACTCGTTTTGATCGGCGGCCGTCGAATTCGCCGTAGAAAATTTGTTCCCACGGTCCGAAATCGAGTTTGCCGTTGGTGATGGCGACGACCACTTCCCGGCCCATGATCTGGCGTTTCATGTGGGCGTCGGCGTTGTCTTCACCCGTTCTGTTGTGGTGGTATCGAGCGGGTGAGGCGTCGAACGGGGCGAGTTCTTCCAGCCACTGCTGATAATCCTGGTGCAGGCCCGGTTCATCGTCATTGATAAAGACGGATGCCGTAATATGCATGGCGTTGCAGAGCAGCAGTCCTTCCTTGACGCCACTCTTTTCCACGAGTTTTTCAACCGTCGGGGTGATATTGAGAAAGCCCATCCGGTTGGGAATCTGAAAGTACAAATACTCTGTCAGTGACTTCATGTGGAACCTCCGGGACGCGAAGCGGATGACCTTGTTTAAACGGGTCCGGCCAGGTGTGGGATACGGACCTTTCGCAGCGTAGCACACACGGCGAAGTCCTTGAACGAAGCTTCTCACAGCCCTCACTCGTCTCACACAACGGTTGGAAGCAGGGTTTCAGCAGTCGGTGGATGGTACCGCCGGTAAGGGCGATGCGGGTGGCGAGCGATTCCACAGTCTGGTAAAAAATCATGTTTCTGATGGATTTGATCGAAATGAAGCGGACAGCGGGCTTCGACTGCGCGAACGTGCCCCCCTTTCCTGCCGCCATTTTGAGCAGAACCTCGTTCTGAAAACGGTTAGCACTTCGGTCGTTCATTTCTGCGGGTTCAGGGGCCAGTGCTTCCCAGTGACCGCCGCGAGAGATGGATCGAATTTTACCTTCGCCCGAGTTTGAATGATTTTTTGAAAGTAAGTTCCATGGCAACGGTTTATGACGTCTACGGCGTCGGCAATTCGCTGGTCGATATTCAGGCTCGCATCGAAGACTCCACCTTGGAACAACTGGCATTCGCGAAGGGGATCATGACGCTGGTTGACGACGGGACTCAAACTCGAGTGCTGGAGTCGATCCGAGGTGCCAAGATCAATCGCTGTGCCGGGGGATCGGCGGCCAACACGATCGCGGGCCTGGTCGAATTCGGTGGTAAAGCAGCCTATGCGGGCAAGACTGGACAGGATGAACTTGGCGAGTTCTGGCTGAAGGACATGCGGGACCTGGGGGTCACGATCGAAGTCCCGCAGGTGGCCGGACAGACCGGAGCGTGCGTCGTGCTGATCACAGACGATGCTCAGCGAACCATGCTGACCCACCTCGGTCTTTCGGCCACGCTAAGCGCCGACGACATTTCTGAAGCGGAAATTCAGAAGTCGAAGTATGTCTACATCGAAGGATATCTCTTCGCCGGAGAGACCACCAAGGAAGCCGCCCTGCGAGCGATCGAATTGGCTAAGAAGAACGGCGTGAAAGTCGCCTTCACCGTTTCCGATCCCTTCCTGATTTCGATGCACCGCGAGCTGTTCCTGCACCTGCTCAAGGATTCGGTCGACCTGCTGTTCTGCAATCTGGAAGAAGCACGCAGCCTGACAGGAAAGACGGATCCCGTCGATTGTGCTCAGGTGATTCATCACCACGCCGCCGACGTGGCGTTGACCCTGGGTGCCGATGGATCGCTGCTGATGCAGGATGGCCAAATCATTCCGATCGAAGGGGTCACCACGAAAGCGATCGACACGACCGGTGCAGGCGATATGTATGCCGCAGGGATCCTCTACGGCATCACCAACGGTCTGAACTGGAAACAGGCGGGCCACCTGGCATCTCACGCCGCCGCACGCGTGGTGTCTCAGATGGGTGCTCGCCTGCAGCAGCCATTCACCAAAGCCGACGTCGCCAAACTGCTGGAAGGGATCTGATCGCACTGTGAGTCGCCGCAGCGACTGTTTTCGCAGCGGTCTGACAGGAACATGCCCGGTTTGGATGAACGGATCTGAAGTTCGTCCAAACTGGACGTACTGTTTTTCTTGCCTCCCGTCTCTTCGGGAGAAAAAGAGCCTCCGCCGGATCAGGTCTGCGGCCGGACGTGCGAGCAACAACGGCCCCCCACGTCACGGAGGGGACGTCAGATTCACTTGTTCCACGTTCGTCGGCCCAAACACCAGTTGCCGCGGTGCCGTCTCGGAATTGACCCGGTCTATTCAACGGACCATACTGATACGTGATCACGTTCATGGCAGGGCCATTCGGGAGTTTCCTCGATCCTCCCGGCGACTTTCATTCAAACGTGAAGCGGCAGCGACAGGTTTTCGATGGCTTTGCGACCGTGGCACTCGACCACCGTTGTCTACAAACGTTGTGCAGTCATCGATTTCACGAACTGCTGATGATCAAGTTCGATCCATCGAGTTTGCGAGGCATTGCTGATGCCGGTCGTACGATTTTTTAGCGCACTCCTCTGCTGTGCCATTCTCACGTCTCTATGCCCGATCGTCGCTCACGCCGACGACGCGGCCGTTGACTATTCCACTCAGGTCAAGCCGATTCTGCTGAAGCATTGTGCCGACTGCCATGGGAAGGAAACACAGCAGTCCAGTCTGCGGTTGGACTCAGCGAAGGGAGTCACGACGGGCGGCGACTCGGGCCCCGCAGTCATCGCTGGAGATTCCGCCCGCAGCCTGCTCATCCATGCCATTACTGGGACCGAAGGGGCCTTACAGATGCCTCCGGATGGAGACAAACTGGCCGAGGCCGATGTTGCCATGCTGCGACGCTGGATCGATCAGGGTGCTCATTCTCCTGGGGATGAAGTGACGGAACCGGCCGTTGCGAAGACAAGTCGACACTGGGCGTTTCAACCGGTTCGACGAGTGATTCCCCCGACGGTCGAAGCACCTTTCGCCCGACACAATGGGATCGACAATTTCATTCAGGATCGCCTGCTGCGGGAGGAGCTGACTCCTTCTGAAGCTGCTGACAAAACAACACTCGTGCGACGAGTCCATTTTGATCTGCTTGGACTTCCCCCTTCGGTCGAGACCGTGCAGGAATTCGTGAGTGACTCGTCTCCCGACGCTTACGAAAGGCTTGTTGACCGGTTGCTGGCGTCCCCTCATTTCGGTGAGCGCTGGGCGCGAGACTGGCTGGATTCGGCGCGCTACGCCGACTCCAACGGATTCACTCGCGATCAACCTCGAACCATCTGGAAATACCGGGACTGGGTGATCGATGCCCTCAACCAGAACCTGTCGTTCAAGCAGTTCGTGATCGAGCAGATTGCCGGCGACCTATTGCCTGATCCGACGCTGGAGCAACTTATCGCCACCGGTTTCCACCGGAACACCCTCATTAATGAAGAGGGGGGCACAGATCCAGAACAGTTTCGTGTTGAGGCGGTCGTAGACCGGGTCAACACCACGGGGGCTGTTTTCCTTGGCCTCACGGTCGGCTGCGCTCAGTGTCATGACCACAAATACGATCCGATTTCGCAGCGGGAATACTATCAGCTCTACGCGTTCTTTAACTCGAATGAGTTCCACGCTGGAGATCCGACAGCGCCGCGGATCGATGTTCCGTCCAAAGAACAGATCAGAAGCGGCGAGCCCGAGCGATGGAAAGAGATACAAAAGACAATCCAGCGACTGGAACAGGAACTGAAGGATCAGATCTCTGCCATCGCGGATGACCTGACTGCCTGGGAAAAGACACTCACGGAGGAAGACAAGGCCAAGTTGCCATTCAACGTGAAAAACGCTTTGGATCTGCCCCCCGTTGATCGGTCGGAAACGCATAAGCGGGATCTGGACGCTTACTTTCGGCGGTTGCCAATCTCGCGTTCAAAGTATCCACAGCTCGATGAGATTGGTCGCCTGCGTCAGACAGCTCCCCAGTTCGCAACCACGATGATCACACGGGAGATCAATCCCCCGCGAGAAACCTACATCCAGATTCGCGGAGACTTCCTTCGTAAGGGTGCCCCGGTGCAACCGGCCATCCCCGCGGTCCTCAAGCAGCCTGCTGCACAAGCAGCTTCCCCAGGTCCTGAACTCGCATCCATCACCAATCGCCTGCAACTGGCCGAGTGGCTTACCGCACCAGAAAATCCACTCACTCCCCGCGTGATCGCCAACAGGTACTGGCAGCGGATCTTTGGACGGGGAATTGTGGAAACGGAGAATGACTTCGGGATCCAGGGGGATCCACCGACTCATCCTGAGCTGCTCGACTGGCTGGCTGCTGAGTTTCGACGTGACACCACGTCGACGGGAGCCGCCAGCGACGATGCAGCAGACGCCAACAGCCCATCACAAGTCGCTGCGTCGGATCCCCGGGCCTGGGATCTCAAGGCGTTCTTGAGAGGACTGGTTCTGTCTGCAACCTACCGTCAGTCATCTCATTCCCGTAGTGATCTGATTGAGCAAGATCCGATGAATAAGTTGCTGGCCCGTCAGGCACGCATTCGTGTTGATGCCGAAATGATTCGCGATGCCGCATTGACGGTCAGTGGATTGCTCACCACAGAGCTGGGTGGCCCCCCGGTTTACCCGCCACAGCCGGAAGGGGTCTTTGATTTCACGCAGGACAAAAAACCATGGAAGACATCCACGGGACGCGATCGGTTTCGCAAGGGGCTTTACACGCACATCTGGCGTTCCAGCATTTATCCCGCAATGGCCGCGTTTGACTTCCCGGAACCGAATGTCGCGTGCACGCGGCGAATCCGTTCCAACACGCCACTGCAGTCATTAACACTGGCCAACGACCAGACGTTTTTCGAGTTCGCACGGGGATTTGCCGTTCGATTGCTGGAAGCACCTGCGGGGGATGACAGTGATCGACTGATGCACGCGGTTCAGGTCGCTCTGGGACGTGAGCCGAATTCGCAGGAACTGGCTCGGTTGCGAGGGTTTCTACACGAGCAGCGGGATCGCTTCGCGCAGGACATTCCGGCAGCCGAAGCATTTGCCCCCAACCCGGCTCCCGCGGGGATATCGCTGACGGAGGCTGCGGCATGGACAGCCGTCTCACGCGTGCTCTTGAACCTCGATGAATTCATTACACGCGAATAGAGAATTGCTGGTGGTGTCCACCTGATCCGACAGGATGCGGGAACGGGGCGAAACCCGTCGGCCTCCGACCTCGTCTGGTACTGATCAGCCCATCATGTCACGCTTGGTGATGCGCATGACTTCTTCGAGTGTCGTCGATCCGTCCAGTACGCGCTGAAAGCCGGACAAACGCAGAGATATCATCCCCTTTTTGAGAGCGTAGTCTCGCATCTCTGCGGTACTGGCCCGGTTGATGCAAAGTTTTCCAATTTCAGGATCGGTGCGAAGAAGTTCAAAGATCGCCCGGCGGCCAGCGTACCCACTCCCCTTGCACTCGCGACAGCCAATTGGTTTCCAGAGGAATTCGGGGGCGGGAACGGGGAAGTCCTCCGGAATCTCGTCCGGATCGGGTCGGTATTGTTCCTTGCAGTGTTTACACAGCACGCGGACCAGTCGCTGGGCGAGCACCCCTTCGACGGTGCTGGAGACCAGATAGGGTTCCACGCCCATATCAATCAGACGGGCAAATGCGCCCGGTGCATCGTTGGTGTGGAGCGTGCTGAAAACAAGGTGGCCGGTGAGTGCGGCCTGAATCGCTGCTTCGGCCGTTTCACCGTCTCGAATTTCCCCGATCAGAATCACGTCGGGGTCGTGACGCAGGATGCTGCGAAGCCCGGCGGCGAATGTCAGACCGACTTTTGAATGGACCTGAATCTGGCTGATACCCGGATTCTGATATTCGACAGGGTCTTCCACCGTGATGATTTTGACCGTGGGGTCTTTGATCTCATTCAGCGCACTGTAGAGTGTCGACGTTTTACCGCTACCAGTGGGACCTGTGACGAGGATAATGCCGTGTGGCAGCCCGATCAGTTCGTGAAAGGTCTGGGCCATCTGATCGGGCATACCGACATTTTTCAGATTGAAGACCATGCGTCCTTTGTCGAGGAGTCGCATGACCACCCCTTCTCCATGAACCATCGGAATGATGGAAACACGAACGTCGATTTCGCGGCCCGAGATGCGCAGTTTGATTCGGCCGTCCTGGGGAATTCGCTTCTCGGCGATGTTCAGTTTGGACATGATCTTCAAACGAGTCACGATCGCCGCGAAGAAGTGCGAGATCGATTCGGGGACGGGTTGCACGCGCAACAGCCCGTCCACGCGGTAACGAACCGTCAAACCGTACTCTTGCGGTTCGATATGCACATCGCTTGCCTGCTGTTCGAGCGCTTCCACAAGTAGCTCGTTGACCAGTTTGATCACGGAGGCATTTTCA
>NZ_DASWWZ010000162.1:0-9830 GCF_036405755.1 Schlesneria sp. | reverse complement strand
ATCCTAGCCGAACCTCAAAATCGCGACAAGAGGCATCCTTCAGCGCAGATAAGTCAGAAGTGCATGGAGGCTCGCGTGATCCGTTCGAAGCCGGACGACTTGCCCCCGGGGCCTTCGTTTGAACAGAATAAGAAATTCCATGTCGCGCAAGCGGAAACGTGGATAATTGGAATCCGTCCGGTTTTGAGGTAAAAGTTCTACATACCAACTCTCAATTCGTTCCTGATTGTGCCACCCCGTTCCGGATTCAGCCGTGGTACGATTCCCTATCATCCGAAGCGCCCAGGAGTCAAAAGTCCATGGATAAAGCAGCAGGCGTGATGACGGTTTCAGAGCTCGAAGCAATGTTGGAAAATCGCAAAGTCAGGGCAATCGAATTAGCGAAGCGTCGAAACGAACTTCAGAAACAACTCGATGAAATCGATCGCGAACTGGTCAAAGTCATGGGTACCGGTCGGACCGTCCATCGCCGGCGTCTACGGAATGGCAAATCGCTTCGCTCACACGTGCTGACCATTCTGCGGAAATGCAAGAAGGGCTACTCAATGGCCCAACTGAGCGACCGGATCCTCTCATCCGGTTACAAGTCGTCGAGCAGCAACTTTAGAAATGTTCTGTATCAGTGCCTCTATAACACAGAAGGGGTGACGTACGACTCCACAACAGGCTGCTATCGGCTTGCGCCCCGGCCCTGACCTGCGGAACGAAACCGCACGCCAGACACCGATTTGAATCACCTGCGACTGCGCCAGGAAATTCCCCCGGCCACCACCCGGCGTCCCGTTTTCCAATCACCGGATCTGGGAGCCAGAATGCAAAATGGCTTCGTCGACATAGCTCGGAAAGAGCCATGTCGACGAAGCCACCGAGGACGAGCCCTCTACCGATCAGCCAATGAGGGTTCTGTCCGAGTGTTTTCAGAACTGCAGACTACCGATCACCTCTTGCCAGTCCCCCCCAACGGCTCTGGCCGGGGATATCCATGGAAACTCAATCCTTTTGGCGACTGCTTCCCGCCCCGCGCGCCTGGCCTGACGTTGACATCCTACACCGAGTAACGGCGTCATTCTTTTAAGACGTGAGTTCCAACCTCGCACAGATCAATCACCCTGCTTCGCTCTTCTCGCGAGAGGTGACAAAAAATTCACAGGAGACTGAGAAAAACGGGGCGAGGAAATGAGACATCTGGTTACCTGAGAATCTCTCTACCGATCCCATACCTTCGTGTGGCCATTCTCCGGACCGCCTTTGGAGTCGCACGGGCAGGTAAAGCAAGCCGCGCCGCGGTTTAGAATGCGACGTTACCTGATTCACCCTTTTCAGCCAGCCCCCCAGAACGGATGTAACTCGCCTTCCCCCTTAACGGCTTGATCACTGTTCATTCACGAGAAGGGAGAGACAGAACGGCCGCGATTCATGCTGAACCACGATGCGACCGTTTCTCATTCCCATTACCGAAAGTCATCGTCATCGGATGCTTTGGGAGCTTCAGTCGGATCGGCCGACTCAGGCTCGTCAGGCGCTTCGAGCAGCGGGCTCGGCAATCGATCGGTCTCGGATGCTCCAGGTGCAGGAGGAATGGTCGGGGTGGGGGGCAGCGAATTGGAGTATGTCGGATTGTCGAGGTGGGGGACTTCCCGGTTGGAGGGGAACGTTTCACAAGTCACACACCGCCGGACCGTTGGCACCTGTCGCCAACAAGGCTGGAAGTATCCGTAACTTGGACTGCTGATGGGGGGATTAATCGGCAGTCGCCATTGAACATTACGAGTCATGTTGCCGAACCCGTAACCGTACCGGGACATCCCGTTTGACTTGTAGTAGAGGCTGTGCCACCAGGGAATATTGATCGAGGGTTGCGTCGTCGCAACCGACGGATGGAAGCTTTCTTGTGCAATCCCGCGTCCGGTCGGTGCGAGACTGATCAGAACTGCGAACATCATCCACTTGGCCCAGCCAGCAAACCTGCTGCTACTCTGATCCTGAAAATATGTGACCACAGGAGGAATCCTTTCCTGAAATTCAATTCGAAAACCGAGCGAGTTAATCCAGTTTCCGTTCTATTCGTTTTCTTCAACCAGGCGAATCAGACGGCAGTGACCCTCGTTTGACTCAGATCACCGAAAGCCACCCATGAAGGGGGAACCACCACCGAAGACGTTATTTCCACCATAAACCCCGCCACCGAAGATACCGGGCCCATAGCCACCCCCGTACCCTCCGCCGTAGGCAGCACTGCCGCCACCACCGAAGCCGACTGTTCCCATCCCACCGAACCCGGCCCGACCGGTACCAGCGTTACCCTTGCTCGCACCATTCGACCCGCGACCGCCCTGGTTTCCAAAGTAACCGGCCAGATCACCAAACCCTGCCCCGTGCCCGGTTGGTCCCATTCGCCCCGTCGTGATCGGAGCTGAAAATTCCGGAGGCTGAGTCGACGATCTTTGCGTTTGCTGGAAGTTGGATTCCACAGAATCCAGTTCCCGGCGGAAGTCCCTGGCACGCGATTGAGCCTGCTGCCGTGGTCTGACAATATTGAAGAGATTCGCTGCTCCCCCGCTGTCCACAATACTTAAGTAGGGGCTGACAGTAGGCCTGTTCCGGAATTCAGAACCAAACCGGTTCTTCGGTTGCTGTGCCGAGGCAATGGAGACTTCGATCAAACTCATTGTGATGCAGAGCACACAAAATTTCGCCAATCGAAGCGGAGTTGTTGTTCGCATGACTTACCCTCTCTGTCCGAACGTGAATCAGAACGCCCCGGTAAATTCTATCGATCAGATTTACCGTGTGGGAAAGATCTATCCTGTTATCAGAATCAACACCGCAAGGAGGGATTCGTCAGAAATTCCCGCCGCCCCCGCCTGCACCAATCGACTTGATCGGGTAGACACCCTTGGAGTTTCGGACAACGTTGAACCCGAGGATCGACACGCCCAGGAGTCGTTCAACAGGAGCGACGATTTTCTCGATCTTGTTGTTGAGGGCAACCAGATGGTCGGCCTGAATATAGATTCGGTCACCCGGCATCAATTGATAGTTCGTCGCAGTCTGCCCCAACGCTGTGATGTCTTCCCACTCGACTTCCAGGATCTGTGCGGCACAGGAATCCGATGGTGAAGGACGAGCAATCCAGATTTTCTTGGACGAGACTTCGGCCAGACCATTAATCTGTGCAATGGCGTCCAGGACCGTCTCATTTCCGGTGTACTGGAAACGTGCGACCTGCTCACCGAACCCGCCACCGTCACTGATGATGTAGTAGGTCTTGCTATTATACGTTGAGACGTCAACCGCCACTTTGGGATCCTGAATCCCGTTTTCTGCCAACTGTTGTGTCACGGCGGCGCGAACTTCGGGAAGGGTCATGCCGGCCACGTAGACTTCCCCATAGATCCCGAGGGACACACGTCCATCAGGACGTACAAGGTGTTCCCCGGAAACAGGTTGTGGAGCCTCGAGGTCCACCAGTTCCACCGACAACTCCGGGGATTTAACCCCCACGTTGGTGATCAGGTGTCTGGTGATCGCGACTTCGGCCTCCGCTGCTGTCATCTGGGCCACGTGGACTTTTCCGTAAACCGGCCCGAAGTCCAAAGCCCCGCTACTCTCAACGCGGTAGTTACCTGCGAGAACTTTGAACCCCAGCTCGATCTGAAGTTCGGCGTCTCGCTGTGATTGACTGATGGAGTCGTCTTCAGGCAGATCCAGGGGAAGCCCGTTCTTCAGTCGAACCTGAAGGCGATCCCCGGGAATCAGTCTCGCGTCCGGTGAACGAAGGGTATGCATTGCCTGAATAAGCAGGATGTCTGGCGGCTCGACGACGTAGTCGGGTAGATTGACCTTGTCGAGTTCCCGCGGAACGCTGGCCCCCTGCAGTTGCAAGAGACGCTGTTGCGGTGGCGTTACACATCCGGCCGCGACAACCTGGCTGAGCAGCATTGCCAAAACGATCGGTGATCGTCCGTGACGTCCAAAATTCATGGACTTTCCCTCCTGATATGATTGGGCCGCCGGGCACAGTGCCTTCGACACCATTGCGTTCAAACGAAACTCAACAAGTGACACAATCGGCGAATTCATCACGGTCTATCGTTCCGAAAGAATCCCCCTCAGCAGAGTTTTGAGACTATCCAAAAGACTCACCCCAGTCCCCCTATTCTTCCAGACGACACCACACGGGTCCGATCTGAACAAAATGTAAGTAACAGCAAACCACCCAAAGTGTGGTGCGGAAGGAGCGGATCAGCTTCGGCAAGACCGTGCCAGGAAGCGACTCAACGAGAAGGGCGAGGTCGGATATCTTCTTTAAATGACCGACTCAGCAGACCCGATTTATGCTTCCCACCCTAGCTCTTCGCGCAACTTTAAGTTGCGTTGAAAACAGGCGCTCGCTGCGCAGTTTTTCTTCATTTTCGCAAGAATAATGATCGGATCTGGCCCCATAAAGCCCCTAACGGATACTGGCATGCCATATGCTCACCTGATGCGGGAACGAGATTCAGCCCCCACCAGGTCGAATTTTACAAAACCAGCTTGACGGGCCGAATTGAACTTGACGAGCTGTATTTTGCATCACACCAACGTGGAAAATGGGACGCGACAGCAATTGATACCCGGCGCCAGGGATGTCTTAAGAGGTGACTCGCATTATGCTCCGACTCTGCCGGCTGATTTTGCCAACATCGACGCTTCTCATTTTTCGCAAAACATTGCCAGAGAATCATTTGTCGGACTGGTCGAAGGCCTGAAGCAGTCAGTTCACACATGTACTCATATTTACAACACCACCACTGAACAGTCACGCGATCCGCACTTTTGACTGTACACACGTAGCCTCAACGTGATCGATCCAAGAAAAGGGAAAGTCTTTACCGGGAGTTTTTGGCAAATGAAATTTGAAATCTACGTTAAGCCGAAAGCCACCCAATTGTGCAGCCTTCTGGTCGTTGTTACATTGGTGACGCGCGAGAGTCCTGATGTGCTTAATGAAAATTTCAGGTCAACGCTTCTCTGAAAGGCATTGCCTTAGTTTTGCGCAATGCGAAAGTGAAAAAGAGAGGATCCACCGCTAGTTCTCGACCTGCGGTCTATACGTTGCGGTGCAAGCCGCGCGATAATGACAACAAAAGTTGTGGAAGAACCTCGGGAATGCGTAACAATTTGGGAATTCGAGATTCCGGTCATTTTTTATGGTCGAATAATGAAAAAGTGGTTCTCCCAACCAACACTGCGGTTTCATTCAAGACAAGCAGTGGATGCAGATTACGTTTTCATGCGTATTGAATGACTTTGCCGATTCGGTAGCGTATGACGATTTCGATTAAACAAAACCTGCCCCCAAGCTCATTACGAGCTGCCTAATTAAGAGATTCGGACAAGCCTGGAAAACGAGGACGAGTTTTCGGGCTTCCAACGAAGTTCTTACCCATGGATACTGCGATGCAAATGGTCAATCCTGTTCCGGTATTTTCCGATCCACCGCATGCTCCCGAAGTATTTGCAAAGGAAGGTAGCCTTCGCCCCTACGTTCGGCTCCCTCGGGTCTATCGGACGCACGCTGAGTCTCTGGTGACATCCTGCCGGGTCAGCCCGGCGGCTGCCCAGGCCTCTCGCATGCTGGCCAGTCGTTCACTCGTACAGTGCTTCTTGACGTCGATCCCCCTGATTGTTGCTGACTTTCTGACGCTCTGGGTATTGCTCTACGGGACAACAACTCTGGTTGAGCGAGTTTTCGGCCAGCCCGCTTCGATGGTGACCAGCGAAACGGCGCTGCTCGCGTCACTGCTCCTGTTCCCAATCGCCCAGCTTGCAGGCTTGTACCCTGCGATGGGCATCAGTAGTGCCGTCGAATTCCGCCAACTCGTCCGCTCCGCCGCAACCGCACTCTTTATTTTCGCGGGCTTTGCAATTTTGCAGCGTCCTGGTGCGTTCCCTTACTTGATCATTTCGACAGCCCTGACGTTGCTGCTTGTAATCCCGCTGCTGCCAACATCACGATTCGTCGCCCGAGCACTTGCCCGTCGCTGTAACTGGTGGGGTGCTCCCGCTCTGGTCTATGCAGATTCTGCATCCGTCGGAGAAGAAATGTTTCACCGCCTCCGTACGACGGAAGACCGCGGCCTTCGCCCGGTGGCGGTCCTTCTGGATTCCGCGAAGTATTGGGAAGCTGAAAGCGAACTTGGCTCGAAAGGTGTTCCTTTCCTGCCAGTGCACGACATCCTCGAATGTGCCCAAAAATCGAAAGCAACATGGATTCTGGTTGCAAAGCGGAATGTTGCCACTGCAGATCAGCCCTGGAATGAAGACAACGAAGTCGATGCGTTCCTGCATGCGATTCCCAACCGGGTTCTCCTCTCTTCCCTGGGGGGATTCGACTGCGGAATGTGGGACCGGACGCATACAATTGGCGCTTCCTGCGGGCTGCTTCTCTCCAGTTCACGTCACTGTGCTTCCACGCTGTTCCTGAAGCGTCTGGTTGATATTTTCGTGGCAGGCACTGTCTGCCTCATCTTCTCGCCACTTCTTCTCTTTATCGCTCTGTCAATTCGTTTGAGCTCGCCGGGCCCGATCTTCTACGGTCAGAAGCGCGTTGGTCGTGGAGGACTGAACTTCAAGGCCTGGAAATTCCGGACAATGGTGCCAAACGCCGATCAGGTGCTGCAGCAGTGCCTGCAGAGCAACCCCGAGTTTCGTCGCGAGTGGGAAGAAACTCACAAATTGAAGAATGATCCGCGAGTGACATGGATCGGACGTTTCCTGCGAACGACCAGTCTCGACGAGTTGCCACAGCTATGGAACATTCTCTGCGGAGAAATGAGTGTTGTCGGCCCACGTCCGATCGTGGATTCTCCTGAATACGATGCCTCGTACATTACCGATTATCCTCGCGAGTTCGCCGTGTACTGCTCAGTGCGACCGGGGCTGACCGGGATGTGGCAAGTCACTTGCCGTAACAGCGGCGTCTATGAAATGCGAATCTACTGGGATATGTACTACATTCGAAACTGGTCACTGTGGCTTGACCTGTACATCATCCTGCGAACGATTCGAACGGTTTTGCTCCGAGAAGGTTCGGCCTGAGCCTGTGGACCCGGAGGTGTGGGAAGTGTTATCTTCCCAACTTGGGTTCTATCAAGGTTGTAATGGAGTGTCTCACCGACCGGAGTTTTGGTGCTCCGGTCGCCGATTCGTCGAGGTGATACACGGAAAATTCCTGGAGTAAAATTGTCTACCATCGCGAAACGTGCATTTGTCACGGGGATCACAGGACAGGACGGCTCATATCTCGCTGAACTTCTGCTAGGCAAAGGTTACGAAGTTCATGGTTTGATCCGACGAGCCAGTTCGCCCAATACCGCACGTATCGACCATCTGCAGTCGGATCCCCATGACGCCCGAAGCCGCCTGTTCCTGCATTATGGCGATTTGACTGACGGCAGCGGTCTTGCGAAGCTGATTCAGGCAATCCAGCCGAGCGAAGTTTACAACCTGGCTGCCCAAAGCCATGTGAAAGTCAGCTTCGATCAGCCCATCTATACCTCTGACATCACGGGACTGGGAACTGCCCGGATGCTGCAGGCGGTCCGGGAAACGCAGGAACACTCAGGACAGCCGATCCGTTTCTATCAGGCGTCCAGTTCGGAAATGTTCGGGAAGGTCGTGGAATCCCCGCAAACGGAATCAACCCCCTTCTATCCTCGCTCCCCTTACGCAGTGGCAAAGGTCTACGCCCACTGTATAACAGTGAACTATCGTGAGAGCTACAATCTTCACGCGTCGTGTGGAATCCTGTTCAACCACGAATCACCTCGACGAGGTGACACGTTCGTAACGCGGAAAATTTCGCGGGCTGTCGGACGAATCAAGGTGGGCCTGCAAGACAAACTGTATCTGGGGAATCTCGATTCGAAACGGGACTGGGGGTTCGCCGGTGATTATGTCGAGGCGATGTGGCTGATGCTCCAGCAAGAACGCCCCGACGACTACGTGGTTGCCACGGGCGTCACGCACTCAGTTCGTGAGTTCTGCGAGCGATGCTTTTCCCGCGTTAACCTGGACTACCGCGACTTTGTAGAAATTGATCCGCGCTATCTGCGACCTGCATCTGTGGACTATCTGCTTGGCGATGCCAGCAAGGTCCGAACTGCCCTCGGATGGAAACCGCGAGTTTCTTTCGAAGGCCTGGCAGACATGATGGTGGATTCAGACCTGGAACTGGCTCAACAGGAGAAGTCCGCTCGGGATGCCGGGCATGAATACGTCGGACACTACTAGACCGAGGCATCTTCCGGATAGCCAGCATTGGTTGCCTGGTTCTTCAGTGTGCTCGCGGATCAACCTGCTGTTGAGACGGCAAAATCGTAACTGGCGTTTCGGTTTCTCAGTAAACTCTGCGATCAACGACAATTCCGTATCGCTCACGCCCTCAAATCATGACACAACGGTGCCTGTCATCGTCGCTGCCGTATCGAAGAATGAGATGACTCGAGACACATCATTTCGTGAAGTACACCTGACCTGGAATCGGAGTGTCTCCGCGCTGCACTCTGTCGCTGTGCGTAATTCAGGTTGCCGGCCAACATCCCGAATTGCGAGGCATTCACATCCAGCGCCTGATGCGAAGTCAGGTATTGAGCAGGCAATCCGTTGTGGCCATTGGCATGGCTTTCGCTCAAGCGAGATCAAAGAACCCGTTAAGTTGGATGCAAATATCACCCTACTCTCTTATGCTGGGTTTCAAGCTCCAAGTGGAAAGTTTCTGGGGAAGGATTGCCTCAAGAGACAGCATTCTGCAAGGGCACTGCAAAGCGGTCGTGCGAAGATGTTACCTGAATGGAAAAATCCTCGCCCCATCCGTCCGGCCGCAAAATATGACGGGTTCCTCATGATCGGTGTCACTTCAACACTAATTTCGTCGCTGACAATGCCTTCATCGGCTGTCGTGGCGTCGCGGTTGAAGGCTCCGGTTCGCCCAGAGAATCAACATCAAAATCATCGGAACATTTACACGACGGATTCCCCTGTGAAGTCAATCGGAAAAGGAACCAAACGCGAGCCTCGCTCGAAATCAAATTGCGCTGCACGGTGCCAAAGCTCATCACTGGCACGACGTGAGTTCCTCTGCCAGACGTCGGACCGGTTGTCCCCGACCTCGCGGATGACGATCGCACTTCGTGTCGTTGAGCGACGATTCGGGCTCATTCGAGCGGTTCAGGAGTCAGGCGTTTCTTATCTTGCAGGAGCTGCCGCGAGATGAGCTTAAAACAGCGCATGATTTCTGGCGGTATGCAGGTCGGGCTCAGCCAGCTCATCTCGATGGGGTTGTCATTCGGCCGAAACATCGTCATCGGTCGAATCCTCAGTATCGAGGACATGGGGATTGCATCAACGATCGCACTCGCATTGCAGGTCATCGAGTCAGCCAGTGACATCAATGTCAACCAGTTGATGATTCAGTCGAAAGACGGAGATGACCCCCAACTGCAGGCAAACGCTCATACCTACACTCTGCTGCGCGGGGTAATCACAGCCGCCGTCCTGCTACTTCTCGGAGGACCGCTGGCACGTCTGTTCGGCGTCCCTGACGCTGCCTGGGCCTTTCAATTGATGGCCTTGGCTCCGCTCATTCGAGGTGTCTGGCATCAGGATCTGTGGCGGTATCACCGCGCGATGAGGTTCGGCCCATTGGTTCGAGTCGAAATACTATCGCAGGTTTTGGCTCTTCTCGCTTCATGGCCGCTTGCGATCTGGCTGAACAACTATTCGGTCATGCTCTGGGTCATTCTGATTCAAGCATCAGTCGTCGCCATCCTCAGCCACATTGCCAA
>NZ_DASWWZ010000161.1:0-4370 GCF_036405755.1 Schlesneria sp. | reverse complement strand
ACCTGCTACGCAAGGGACGACAGCGGCTGCCTCAAGCGAGATCATGCGGATGTACACCCCTGTGCACCGAGTGAGAGTGCCCAGGATGATGAGGGCGCTGCCCAAAATCAGGGCAGACCATGTGACGGCGGGCAACGGGATTGTCAGCATTCCCTTACGGTGCCACAGAAGCCAAGCGGAAAAGCAGGGGACCAGAATCCCATGGGAAGAATCTGGACTGGTCATCCAAAGGCGGTACATCCATCGCCACGCTGGGATGTCGCTGCCCCCGAGCGCCAAGACCAAGAGAAGGCCCGCAACAATTACGCCAGCCGAAGGCGTGCCCAACTGGCTGAAGCCTGAAGGTGATTCCACCGAGGTTCCTGCTGGCGTGACTGGGGTAGGTTCGGGCACTTTCGTCTTTCAATTCTTAGGAAAACGGTATGACAATTTGGAGGACGACGATATCGCTGGTGTGGGACTGACCAAAGGATCCGCAACAGTGTCGTCGTTCAGCCTCAGTCGCTCGAGTCGTTGTAATCGCTGCAAATCTCGAATCAGGAATCTTCAGCGCTCTGTGTTGGGCAATATTTTATACTGTGAAAATTCAGGGGGAAAGTAGCGGCGGTACAGGCTCGAAATCGAGTCTGAAACTTCGCCGATGATACCATACAGATGATCTGAAAAAAGGAAAATTCAACACAAAGCTAACGGGAATTGCAAAACTTCAGCTTTACGACGTAGCGCTCAAGGAGATAAATCCAGGCCCTTTTTCCCATCGATCAGGGTTTGTCGAACTCGGTGAGCAATATATGGGCCAAGTGTTCCAATTTCTTTTGGGGAGACAGTTTCGGGTGATTGTCGATTCGTTTTCCAGCGTCTCATCTGCATCACGTCATGCGGAAGTGGTGTAATGGCAAGTCGCACCCGCCGCCTCGCGCGTGAGCGGCGGAGAGTACTCATGCGCCTTCTCTACGCATTTTCGTTGCGTGCACCCGCGAGTAACGCTTGCGGGTTCTTTTGGGACGTTCTTGAGAACAGAATACAGTGTAATGGTCCACTTCTGCAAAGGGTGGCAATAAAATTGATGCGCTCAGATCTGGTGTTGTTCTAAAATGACTATATTGCGGCGAGGGACACTTAGGCAATTTGGACAACATTCATGGGCTGTATCTGCTAAGACACAGGAATGGTGGCAGCAGTGGGAACGGCCCGTTACCCAGTAGAGACTGTCCACAAAGTCCGAGAGCAGAGTGAGCGGGCCAAGTGTGGTCAAATTGCACAGCTTTACAACAGAGAAAGCGGCTTACTCGCTTGCTCGCTCTAATCTTTTCCCGTGGATGCAGTTTGTGCAGATTAACACAATGAATCAGGCCGTTCGAATTGTTCGATTTGCCCGGATGTGGAGAACGGAATCCCGGTGGAGGCCTTGGCGGAGGGAGAGGCGCGTCGACTTGGCTCGAAACTTTGCGACAGAACGGAGGGTGCCGTGGAAGGCGGAGCCGAGTGGCGAGTTAAAGATTGCTCAATCGGCCACATCACGGCCGAGCACGCCAAGAATCTCGCTGTGCGAGAACAACGCCCTATCGGATAAGGCTGCAAATTGCCCGGTTAGGATTCGAACCTAAACTAAGTGAGTCAGAGTCACTCGTGCTACCGTTACACTACCAGGCAGGCGGCTCCCGTGGAGCATTGCGTGGGCGAAGTATACTGCCGGATCTTCTTTTGCCAAACCCGATTTCGTATTTTTTATGAGAAACTGCTGAGCCTGCTTTGACAGCAGACCTTAGCGTGCCGAATTTGCCTGTTTTACAGGCAGTTATGACGATTTTCACGGAGCCAAGGGGGATTGCGTCGGATCTTCCCTTTGAAGGGAGATGAAATCTTCTGTGGATTTTTTGTGCTGGACCCGAACTTCCATAGCGGCTGTCACTTAGAAGGGCGTCCTCTGTCCAGATCAGTCGCACATGCAGGCAGCGTCTGTGGGAAGTTTGCCTCCCAACTTTCGGCAGGCGGAATTGGACCCCGGCGAGGTCCGTACCGGTTGATACTTACAATGTGGAGAGCTTTGAGGACAAGCGGGTCGACAATCGCCACGGTGAAGCCCAGAATCCCGCCGAGAGTGTCCGATTCGGCCGAATGTTCCTTTCCCAAAACCGGATGACTTCACGTATCACGCTGGTCTGAATTTGAGGGGCGGTGGGTTCACAGAGCCCAATGGACTTCACATTCGGTCCTGATCGGGCCAGATGCAGACTGCTGGATCTGCCGTTTTATTTGTATCTCGTCACCGAGGCTCTCAACTCCATGTCCAATCCCATGCTCACGCAGACTGCCGATACTTCAGAAGCGGTGGTTCCTCGGGGTGATCTGAAGGGGATGCGAAAGTATATCGAGCGTGACGCTGTATCCGGGTTTCTCGTGTTTCTGATCGCATTGCCACTCTGCCTTGGTATCTCGCTGGCGAGCGGTTTTCCGGCGATTGCGGGGGTCTTCACGGCGATCGTGGGGGCGATCGTCACACCGCTAATCAGCAATTCAGAACTGACGATCAAAGGACCGGCGGCCGGGCTGATTGTGATCGTGCTTGGTGCCGTCGCCGATTTCAAAGTCATCCTCGGTGACGCGCCCGACGCAGGAACCCAGGCCTATAAAATGGCTCTGGCGGTAGGGCTCGTCGCCGGCTTAGTCCAGATTGCGTTTGGTGCTTTCCGCATGGGCTTTCTGGGAGAGTTCTTCCCGAGTTCAACTGTGCACGGAATGCTCGCGGCGATTGGCGTGATCATTATTTCCAAGCAGATACACATCGTTTTCGGGGTGATGGGACTCAATGGGGAACCTCTGCATCTGCTCGCAGAGATTCCCAAGTCAATCGTCCATATGAATCCTGAGGTTGCTTTGATTGGGTTGGTGAGTCTGGCGATTCTTTTTGGATGGCCGCTCATTCGCAACAAGCGAATTCGCCGGGTTCCCGCTCAAATTGTTGTGATCCTCGTCGCAATTCCGCTGGGGTATTTCTTTGATTTGTCCCACGAGCATACCTACTCCCTGATGGGGCACAGTTTCAGCCTCAGCGAGCGGTTCCTTGTGAATGTTCCCAAGAATCTGCTGTCGGCGCTCGCCAGTCCGGACTTTTCTGCCTTGAATCATCTGGTCGCGTGGAAGTGGGTGATCTTGTTCGCCTTGATTGGAAGTCTGGAATCGCTGCTGAGTGCGAAGGCAATTGATCTATTGGACCCTTGGAAGCGAAAGACCAATTTCAACAAGGATCTGCTGGCGGTGGGATTGGCGAATGTTGTCGTCTCACTGATCGGGGGATTGCCGCTGATTTCGGAGATTGTTCGCAGCAAAGCCAACATCGACAACGGGGCGCAGACCCGTTTCGCCAATGTCTGGCACGGCGTGTTCCTGCTGGCCTTTTTGGCGCTTGTTCCTGGCTTGATCCACCAGATACCCCTGGCTGCTCTTGCCGCGATGCTCGTCTATACGGGTTTTCGCCTGGCTCACCCGCGGGAATTTCTGCATGTGTACCACATTGGCAAAGAGCAGTTTCTCATTTTCGTCTGCACTCTTGTCGGCGTGCTCGCGACAGACCTGTTGATCGGAATTGCAATCGGCATCGCGGTGAAGTTAATTGTCCACTTGAGCAATGGCGTTCCCGTTCGTTCTCTCTTTAAGCCTTATCTGGATATTGAAGAGATCGGCGACCGGACCTACCTGGTCAGGGCTTACGGTTCGGCCGTCTTCAGTAACTGGATTCCGTTCAAGCGACAGATTGAGGACATTGGTCTGGTGCGGCAGAACAATTTGGTGATCGACCTTTCTGAGACGAAGCTGGTCGACAGCAGTGTGATGGAAAAACTGCATGCCCTGCAGCAGGAGTTCGAACAAGAGAAACTCAGTCTGACGATCTCTGGTCTGGATCTTCATCGTCAGCTCTCCGTTCATGAGTTTTCAACTCGTAAACGGGGGCTGCGCTCGATGCGACGACTGACAATTGTTGCTGATGCGCTGCTTCAGGAGCAACTCGTTACCAAGTTCGTGGATCTTGGTGCGTCGGGTTACACGCTCATTCCCTGTGTCGGGGCGGGGCGGCGATTGCTCGCAGAGGCATCCTCGCCGAACCCTGCACTCGTTCGAATCGAGGTCATTGTCACGCGGTCCGTTTCGGAAGGACTGCTCGACTACCTGAGACGTGATATTTTCAATGAGCATCATGTGACCGTGTGCGTCGAGAATGTCGATGTCATTAATCCGGATCAGTTCTGATTGAGGATATCCGGGTGGACGGGTCTACCGCGGAAGTCGCACGAACTGGCCTGGGAGTCTCGCGGGTGGTCAGTCGTTCTGAGGCGATTCCACGCAAGCTTAGTCGGTATCGAGTGCCGAAT
>NZ_DASWWZ010000160.1:0-2778 GCF_036405755.1 Schlesneria sp. | reverse complement strand
TGATAGACACCGAGCGCCGTTGGGGGAAGCGTTTCGTCATCCACGGACGTCGTGTTGATCGATTCGCTGATGAAGCGGACCGATCCATCCGTCAGCAGGAACTGGGCACCTCCCACGTGCTTGCTCGAGAAGGCATTTCTGAGGACCACGGCGCTGGCGATACGGGGGGGATTCATGCGAACCGCACCGTTCCGCGTAATGCACTCGGGGCAGTCGCTGGTAGGAATTCCCGCCTGCACACGTCCGAACCAGCTGGGGTCCCAGTAGAAGGTATTGGCGGTGTCTCCCGTTCCCCAGAACACCGTCTCGCCCACGGCGATCGTATTCGAAGTCCCGTCGGTGATATCCCGAATTCCGACTCGGCTATCTTCAGAAAAGACACCGTTCCTACGCGTTGCTGAAGCGTTGTAATAGGCACTCAGAGAATACGACCCGCTGTTCGCAACATAGTTTGTGGCCGTGATCCCTGGAGCGTCGATGGCACCGACAACGACGTGGTTGATCGAGGGAACTGAAGGGCAGACGGCAACCTCCAACTTGGTCCCTACCAACAGCTGGTTCTCAGGCGTCACCAGTGACGTGTTGAAGTTCAACTGATTGTAGAGCGGCCCCTGATCGATATAGGGCAGAATGAACGACGTCCACGCCCACCCATTGGCTCGTTGAGGCCGATTGGCGCGGGCCGTCAGATGCTGAGTCTGGAAAATCATCGAAGGGGGAAACTGGTTATAGGCATCGTGATAATTATGAAGTGCCAAACCAATCTGCTTCAAATTATTCTTACACTGCGTCCGTCGCGCGGCTTCACGAGCCTGCTGGACGGCGGGAAGCAAGAGGGCCACAAGGACCCCGATGATGGCAATCACAACCAGCAGTTCGATCAGTGTAAATCCTCGGGATCTGCGGTGCACGGGCGAGGTTCCCGACAGTGGCTTGGGCGGTAGCGAAAACAAGGGAGAAAGCACGGAGACAACCTTTTCAAAATGATTCGTTGAATGAAAGAGACGTATAAAACAGATCGCAGCGTCAAATCGGGTCAGAGCAGCGGGATTCAGATCGATCAACCCGTATAGGGCAGTTCCTTCTTGATGTGTCCATCCCCCTCGAGATCGAAGTCGATCTGGTTACTGCCCGGTTCTACTTCTTCATAGAGTTCCGATTTCTGGTTGTAGCGCGACGGCACAACTTCCGGAGTGGTTTTTTCGGGGCTGATGGCATCCGCCGTACTGATCGTGACCCGATTCCGTCCAATCCACGCACCTTTCGTGTTGGTGGAAAAGATCATCTGATAACGACCGTAATTGTCTGTTCGGCCGAATGACGGTGCGCCAGCCCCTTCCTGGGGAGTAAAGATGAGAAATGCTTTGGGAAGTGGTTCTCCATCCAGGTACACCGTTCCCGTCACCGAAGCGATGTTTTTGTTCCCACTACAACCAGCCAGCAACAACGACAGCGCGAGCACACAAACAGGGGCAAAGGGAACCCGAAGATCAAATCGCATAGGACGTCTCGAGAGGGGCAGGGGCTGAGCAGCGATATTTTCGCTGTCGCCAGATGCAATCCCGAGGCTTCTTGGAAGACCATCGACTGCACGCAGAGAGAGTCAGATTCACGAATGCGGCTGTGCCGCTCATTCGCTCCTGTGGCCCATCAATTTAATGACGACCACATGAATGATATATTAGATCGGTTTTGTTGAATGTCAACCACTCTGACCCCGTGATGATCAAAAATCCGCCCCTCCGCGACGAAGTTCTACCGACTTCACGCTCCATTTCTCTTTTCTTGACCACACTTTCCAGCTCATCAAGCAGTGAGGATCGTCGATCGGCAAAAATTGCCGCCTTGCACGCTTCTGATTGAATGGGCCGGAAACGATCACCTCCAGATGAGCTTGCAGAGTGAAGCTGTGGCGCCGGCCGTAACTTCCTCTACACCCACTTTTGAATCGCAACTAGAATCCCGCCGACGACACACCGGCGACTGGATGCCGGCTTCGATTCTGTTTTTTCGGGGTTTTACAACGTGAGTACGCGGCCCGTTCGGATGGCGGCTCTTTCCCTGACACTCGTTTTGATTGTCAACTGGGTCCCTGCCTCTGCCCAAGGCTTTCTGGCAACCGATCATGTCGGTCGTCCTTCCGGTGCTCTCCCGCTGGCGATTCAGGATCCGCCCGGCAATTGGATACAACTCATCTCCAGTACCTCACCTCTGGCGACCGTCCAACTGACGAACACTCAGCTTCCGCCTGCGGACCCGTCGTACGACGGCCTGACATACGGCGAGCCCCCCGAATACACCCAGGACCTGGGAACTCGCAGTGCGAAGACGGGAACAGGACTCGACGCCCTTCCGTCATTTCGTGGCATCAAGGGACTGAAGAATCTTCCGGGGGGAGTCGGCACCCTCTTGATGTCGAACCCTCAAGCTGGTGGGTCCTGGTATCCCGAACAGAACACGGATCAGCCCGGTACGACGCTGAGCATGCTTCGAACAGACCTTCAGGGTGCCGTCCCTGTGTACTCAAAGGGCGCCAACACCTTTCTGCTGACCGGGGACGTGGAGACGACGCACGTCAACACGAACGCCATCCTGCCCAATACCATGCGGCAGTTTCCTCAGGATCTGTTCAACATCGCGATCGGCGGTAACTACTACCGTCAATTTGAAGGGGGGAATATCGGAGGGATTGTCTTTGATGTCGGTACCGCCACAGACAAACCTTTCCAGAGTTCACGTGATGCCCTCGTCTCGGGAACCGCTTTCCTGCTGATGCCG
>NZ_DASWWZ010000159.1:0-3408 GCF_036405755.1 Schlesneria sp. | reverse complement strand
TCGGCCGCAATGAAGTCCAGCAGGAAGCGGGCTCAAGGCTGAACCACCACCGGAGGCACGGGAGGTGGACCTGGAATAAGTGCAGTCGCTGATCGATGGCTTCGGGCAGCCCCAACTCTTTCAAAAATTGATGGATTAGCCCAATGCCACCATACGCAGTTCCGACTGCTCGGTCAGACAACTCAAACTGGGGCCTCGGGCCACGCATGATTGGTTTCGACATGTCTGCGGGATAGTTCCATTTGTCCAACCGACCTTCGATCCGACGCTGGCGTGATTCGATCTTTTTACGGATAGTCGCCTTCACTTAAAATCCTTCTGCGATGAACGGCTCATGGTTTTGTTGGCACTCATGAGACGCCTGAAACACAGAAGGATTTCGTTTTCTTTCGTTTAAAACCGGAATTCACCCAAGAAAGCATGCTGGGTTAAAGACTAGCGGGCAACCGGTAAGGGCAAATCGGATGGCATTAGGTCTTTGATACTCAAATCTCCGTAAATGACGCGATACGTCCTGGAGTTCCGTGGGCGGTACCAGCATACAATTTCGTCTTTGTCACCCAGCTTGACCTCGTCGCCGAGATACTTCCACGTGCTGGATTCGATTGAGTGGTTGATGAAATCTTCGATCGGACCGTCGGGTCTCAAGTAACGCTGCCGAATCGTCTGCAGCATTGTTTCGGCCGATGTTAAGTCGTCCTTTGCCTTGCCATTCAGTTGACTGATCAACTCGTGAGCGTTTCCCTGGCTGAAGTTTGGCATTTGATCCGGAAACGTGCCGCCCAGCACCAGAGCCACACTTCGCAAAAATTCGACGACGTCCGGTTCCTTGGCTGAAGGAGTCCCGACAACTTGCAGCTCAAAACCTTTTGGAGAGTCAAGTCGAAACAGTTCGTCGTCCAGAGGCACGTCAAACGTAATATCATACAACCGAAATCCGCTATACACTCCTTGCAGCGGCTCATCGTAAACCTTGTCGGGATCAATGATGTCCATCCCAGGAACTTGATGCTCAACAAGTTGCTTGTTTTCCGCGTCGATCCAGAAATCGGCGTTCCATCTCTTCGCGTCGTTCGGAGCCGACGCGAATGGACAACGAAACCCGACGGCTTCACGTCCGGCGACAACGCGACGCCCCAGCATTTTTAGATTGCTGCGAGCCATCATGTTCCCCGCCGACACGAACGGGCCGCCTTGGCTATCCATCGGTTCATTTAACGGAAAAGGGCCACGGGGACACTGCATGTTTGCTATACTGCAGTCTTTCTATAATCAGGAGACGTTCTTGAACGGCCGTAGAGCTTTCTGCTGCGATTTCCGGTCTCCCCGGACGCAATAGATTCCCGTCAAGGTTAAACGAGGTTGGTTGTCACAGGTCGGGCATGGGCTGGGGGGGAATTTCGCTGAAAAGAGGCTCCTGCGGCTCATCCGCCAGCCCCGATCGCCGCCGCCACATAACATCTTCCGTGAGCGTGTTTTGCGAAAACTACGTCTACGTCAGGAGAAGACCTCGCGGGTTTCTTTGCGGATGTAGTGTCGGTGCTGGCCGATGCGACTGCGCGTCAGCTCGATCGTCTGCGGGCGACCGGCGACGTTGTAGAACAGCTTGCCGAACTTCCGGACCAGTGACAGCCAGGCGTTGGCGTTCAGATCCAGCTTGCTAAAGACCTCTTTCAGCTCAGGCGATGTCCGACTCCGCCGTTCACGCGGAAGCTGCTTCGCCGTCCAGCGGAGCAATCGGAGATAATTTTCCTGGGTCATCGGCAGAAAGCCTTTGTCGCTGCAGCGGTCTCCCGTGCGGCTTGCGACTGGCCCGGTCTTCCCATTCCGTTCGTCCAGCGGTAATGGTGCCAGAAATCGATCGGCGGTTGACAGTTGCTTCGTTTTAGGGTCATTCGTCTTCTTGAACGAACGGCGGGATGGTTTGCTCTCCGTCGATGAACGATCGCTGGGGCTAACGGTGTTGCGGAGTTCCGATTGATTCTGCTGAGCTTGAATCCGGCGCTGCACGGAGGTGTAGTCACTGGTCTCCAGTTGATCCGCCATCGTCGCGCGAATCGGATTCAAATCGACATAGGCAGCACAAGCGACGAGGGCAGCTTCGTCAAGAAGACGTACCGCCCGAAATCGGCTTTGCCAGAAGCGGCCGATCTCGTTGTCCTCGTGGTTGGCACGCATCGCCACCGTCTGACACAACAGCCGCATCCACCAGCCGATATCGGACAACCGTAAGCGGATAATCTCCAGCTTGCGAGGATCGTTCTGGATGAAATCCAACTCGGCCTGATTCGGCTCCAAGGGATTTCCGTGATCATCCTTCCGGATCGGACAAAGGAGCAACCACCGTCGGGCGACCTCCGCATCGTCCCAAGTGGCAACCACATCCGGCCGAGACCGCAGGATCAGGTGAAAGTGGTTCGAAAGAATCGCAAAGCCCAGCAGATCGATCCCGAAGCAGGCGGCATAGCGTTTCAGTAGATCTTCAATCCACCCCTTCCGGTGGTCATAGTTCTTTCCGGTCAGGGAATCGGTCCCTAAGAGAAAGCACCGCCGGACAACCCGGTTCATCACATGCACAATCGCCACCTCATCCGGCGAAAAGACCTCTGCACGCGCTAAACGAGCCATACTGCCCCCATTTGTTCCAAAGCCAACCACCGCGATTCGCCTTCACATCCTCCAAGTGTACCCGCCTTGAGAACTTTTTGTCAACAGGATATGCTGTGTCCCCCAGTACCCGGCCCACACGAGCAGCGTCTTGAAAGAGTGCTCCAAATTCCTTGTCAGGCCCACCGTTCGACAGGGAATGCGAGACATACTCGGGCAGTTTGTCTTCTAAGGCTTCCGCCGTTAAATCCCGAACGGGAAGTCGCTTTGCCAAAAACTCCAGCGGTGACTGTTCTGTTTCCATCCGCTACCTCCACCGGTTTATCGCCCACAAGCGTCAATAAATTGTTTACGGCATTAACACCATTCACCAATGCCGTCGACTACAAAAAGCGCCAATTGCGGAATTGACAGAGATGTTACCATACGACAATCCAGGATATCGGCTGTTCTGCTGCGGAATGAAACCTCATTTCTTTGAAGCCGTTGTGGATCAGCTTGACCGAGACGATGTGTCGAAAATTCCGGATCCGAAGTTGCCTCTTATTCAGACCGATTGTGTCTTTTTGTGGCACCTGTCAAGTTGAGTCATTCTGCCATTCCGCGACAAACTGAACTGTGTCCCAATCCGTTCCCTGCCATGCATCCGCCTCGGAGCAGGTGGCGACCCCTGCGTCATGTCACCGAGTGCACAAATCCCTAACACAGTCAATTCGGCAAAAACTGCGCCCACAATTTGGCCGGGGACAGTTATGCAAGGGCGGATTTCAAAATCGTAGGCATCAGGCAGCGAGTTCGGGC
>NZ_DASWWZ010000158.1:0-2681 GCF_036405755.1 Schlesneria sp. | reverse complement strand
TGACCCCTTCGAGCTTTTCATCTGACTTGAAAATCAGTTCCGAGACCCGGTTGGTCAGCAGGTTCTTGGCTTTGACTTTAACGACCGCCTGGTTACGCCCCGACTTGTTGATTTGAGCCTTGATGACGACCACAGGCTCGTTCTCAAGCATAATGACGTTGCCGGACTGAAGGTTGTTGGCGAGCTTCACACTCATAAAAGATTTCCCATCTTGCCTATCAAAATTGTTAGTGCGCATCTGCCAAACCTGGACACGACGCGTCGGCAACGTGCTGGACTAGTAACTCACTTTTCCTGGACGAAGCGGACCAGATTGTCGACCAGATCAGGCATTCGGTCAAGTTGGCTGGACCATTGTTCTGTCTGACTTTGAATTACGCCCAAATTTGCCAGGAAATCGCCCCACTCATTTCCCGGGGAAACGGCTCCATTCCACACGTACCACAGGTTTCTGACTGCCTGACGAGCGACATCGGGCATGAGTGACAGATATCTGGACAGAAACGCTTCTAATTTCACCAGATGAGTGTTCTCGGACTGAGGATAGATCTGCCAGACAAACGGGCGTTTCGCCCACTGAGCACGGATGAATGAGTCCTCGCCCCGCACAAAATTCAGGTCGCAAACTCGCAACAACCGGTCGTACTCCGTATGAACGAGAAACGGAATCGGGTGTACGGTCAGCGTGCCTCGCGTCAGCGGCATCCCGTCGACAAGCTCCCTCTGGAACCAGTCCGCCAGCTGCTTCCGGGCCGCCCCCGGTGACGCCAGCACGCGGATGGGGACCGAATTGTGTGCCCAGGTCGACAAAAGATCTGGCAGGATTGGGTTTTCGTAGCAGAAGAGCGACAGTCGCACCTCGTGCGGCTGGCGGTCAGGTACCCCCAGTTGATTCAGAAACAGGGCGTCATCAGCGGCCGACACCCCCGCATGCGACGCGAGCAATCCCCGTTCTCGCAGCAGCCCCCCCGTTTTCTCCGTAAATCCGGGGTAGAAAAAGTACTTCTTCAACGGGAGCCTGGGATGGGGTGAGACCAGTCCGTGACACTCTTCCACCCACGATTCGGCACTCAGATACTCCAGGTTAATCCAGACAGGAGTTTTCTCACGCTGCACAATGGCGTTCAGGTAATTGTCGGAAAGTTCGCAACCGAATGCCTCGATCACGACATCCGCCGCCGAGTCGACGGTGCACTCGGGAGTCCAGTGGAGCACCTCGACTGAACCCAGCTTTTGTCGCGCCAGCAGCGGCGAAAGCTCGGGGGACATGACGGCAAACGTCTCGAGATCATCAACCCATAACCTCACCTGGAAGCAATGTTCCTGACTTAACTGCCGTGCAAGACGCCAGCAGACCCCCACATCTCCAAAATTGTCAACGACGGAACAGAAGATATCCCAGGACGACATGGGAGGAGTCACTTTCAGACTTCGATATGCAAGGGCAGGATCGTCAAGACAATATCTGGCCCCCACCCCTGTCGTCCACTCGATTTGCGGGCGACTGCCGCGAAGGGTAGCATCGAGCGCAATTCCGCTGCGGGGATAGACTCCTGTGGTACGACGATCGAACCAGATTACGTGATGATTTTCCTCAGGGCACCGGGGTCAGTTGAACGGGCGTGGATACCACACACATCAGTTTGCTGGAACGACTTCGTTCTCGGCCGGATGAGGAATCGTGGCGGAGTCTGGTCGAAATTTATGGACCTTTTATTGAAAGATGGCTGCGACACAAGCGGATTCCTCCCCAGGACGCGGAAGATATCTCGCAGGAAGTTCTCACCGACGTCCATCTCCGACTGCAAGAGTTTGTTCATTCTGGACGGACGGGAGCCTTTCGGCGCTGGCTCGGCTTGATCGTCTATCATCGCAGCGTGGACTTCTGGCGTAGGAAACGTCCAAATTCGGTCTCCCCGACAGAGATCTCAGAATTGTCGGATCTGGAGGATCCCGAGAGCCGCTTAAGCCAGCAATGGGATTGGGATCACGATCTGTATGTCATGCAGCGATTACTGAAGCAGGTGGAACCCGAGTTCACTGCGACCACCTGGCAAGCCTTCCGCCAGATTGCCATACAAGAAATTCCCCCCACTTTGGTGGCTGCCCAATTGGGACTGACCGTCAACGCCGTGCTGCTGGCAAAATTTCGCGTGTTGAAGCGTCTCAGGGAAGCAGGTTCGGGACTTATTGACTGATGCCACGTGAGATTCTTCGTAAGATTTTGACAGAATCTCAAAATTACGCGAAATGCTGAGAGTCATGACAACGTTCTCCTGAAAGTTCACCCCGCACCGATTGCACAGGGGGTTGCTCCTCTCGTTCGATGAGAGAGGAACAAGTTTACTCGAGTGATTCTCGAAGTCAGGAGACGGACATGCAGAAGTTGAATTGGTTGCTTAGCACGACGGCGACGATGGTTGCGATGGCGTTCTTATCACTGTGCGCTGTCGAGAAGGTTCACGCCGGCTTTTTTACCGGGTCTATCAGCGCTCACTTCGAAAACCCGAGATTACAGGGAAACATCCGCAACCCGGCCTCATTCTACAACAACGCATCGACAGCGGTCAGTCAGGCCTATGGAGGCGGAGCGACTGCCACAATAGTATGGGGAGCCCCCGGATACAGCGTCTTAAATTTCTTCGCGAATCAGGATATCCAGGTGAATAGTGACGAAGTTT
>NZ_DASWWZ010000157.1:0-3902 GCF_036405755.1 Schlesneria sp. | reverse complement strand
AAATTGCCGTCTACCTGATTCGGCATTCTCGAAGCGGTGCCGTAATTCGCGCAACAATAGATGCTGTGTCCCTGGCATTTCTGTCCTGCTTTCCCTTTTCGAAAGCGTTGGCAGAATTGCAGGCGCGGCAAATCACAGCCCTGATGTCGGGCGTTTCTTTCGAATACGCCCGACATCAGGGCTTAAGCCAACTTTCTGCCATCGGCAGTACCGGCTCGTGCGCTACGACATCAATCGATGAGTCGCGACACGGGACCTGGATGCTGTGAATCAGCCCATCAGTTCAGGAATGGCTTTTCCATGATCAACGATTGGTGTTGGGCGTCCATTAAAGTCTCGGATCATGGTGCTCGGTGCGTCGATTCCCAGGTGATGATAAATTGTCGCCAGGAAGTCGCCGGGACCGCAAATTCTTTCAACGACATCTTCCCCGCGCTTATCCGTGGCACCAATGACTCGGCCAGTCTGAATACCACCACCCGCCCAGATATTCGAGAATGCTCGCGGCCAGTGATCCCGCCCGGGTTGTATAGTACCCGCAGGTGCGCTGGCATCACCGGCACCGGTGCTTGGCGAATATTCAATCTTCGGCGTACGACCAAATTCACCCGTCACTACGACGAGAACTTGCTTATCAAGGCCTCGATCATAGATATCCTCGATCAAAGCAGAAACAGCCTGATCATAGGCGGCCGAACGAAATCGCAGTGCATCGAATACGTGATGGTTCACTGCATGGTCGTCCCAGTTATGGACGCGACCACAAAGTGCACCGCTTAAGCTGGTCGTCATGATTTCGACACCTGCTTCGACGAGTCGTCGCGCGAGCAGTAGTTGTTGCCCCCACGAGTTACGGCCGTAGCGATCGCGCGTTCGTGGGTCTTCTCGACTCAAATCAAACGCTTCCTTCGTGCGGGGGTTGGTCAACAGCGTCATGGCTTGAATTTCGAATTCGTCGAGAGCGGCGAGTTCGGCGCGTTGGTCAAACGCTCGCTCGAGCGTGTCAAGATTCCGTCGCAAGTTGGAACGTCGGCCGAGTCGTGTCACTTCGCTCGTGTCAGCCAAACCAATATTGGGAACAGAAAATGACGGTGAATTGGGATCGCCCATCACGGTAAAGGGAGAGTACGCATCACCTAGATAGGCGGGGCCGTTATATTCCAGCGGTGGGTTGATACCGACATAAGCTGGCAAGGGATTCTGGCGGGGCTCGGCTTGCGAACGCAGGTAATTTGCGACCGTCATCCAGTCGGGATAGCGTGGTTTGGGCTTATCGCGCGTATCGGGATCCCCTGAAAGCAACTGCATCGATCCCGCAGGATGTCCGCCCGCCGTCTGCTTCATCGATCGCAAGACCGTGAATTTGTCGGCGATCGCCGCCTGCCGCGGAAGCAGTTCCGTAAACTGAAGGCCCGAAACTTTCGTCGAGATCGTGCTGAACGGACCACGATATTCGCTGCCGCTATCTTGCTTGGGGTCGTACGTATCGATGTGCGAACACCCGCCGGGCTGCCAAACCATGATCACAGCTGTCTTCTTCTTTTGCGACGCTGTCGTTTCGCTTGCACTAAGAGTTCGCTGTGAACGGAGCTTTAAAACCTGTGGCAAACTCAGTGAGGCAAATCCCGCGATACCTGTCTGAAGAAAATGACGGCGACCCGTTGTCCGCCAAGCACCTGGTCCAGGGCAGCAGGAGGCCATTCTCGCAGATTGAGATTCAGTCATAAATCACCATGCATTCTGTTCAGAGACTTATTGGGCCGACGCTTCCTTGGGCTTCACACGGATGGCGATTGGCTCGGATACGACGATATCGACAAGATCCACGGGAGTCGCAATTTCGGTCGCTTTCTTGAGCCGATCGGCTGCTGCGGCCACGGCAGCAACCGCGGATTTGTGTCGCGATACAGCGGCTTCAGCTGCCTGATCCGCTGCTGCCTTGAGATCTGCCGGAGCGGCCTTGGCATCTTCTGCCAGTTTTGCGGCAGTTGCGGCCAGTGCGAGCTGTTCTTGTTCCGCCAGTTGATGGGCATTCTGAGCGGCGATGACCATTTCCGCCTGACGTCGATATTTCGCCACAGCACTTCCGTAAAAGCCGATGAGATAATCGCCTGGCGGAGTTTTCATCGCTGCCAGATCGATTGTTGCTTGCGAGAAGTCGGCTGTCAGTGGGACATCGAATGGAGGAAGATGTTCAAAACCTGCGCCAAACGCCTTCAACTGCATCGTGGCTCCCGAGAATTCGCAACGACGGATTTGAACGAGAGGAATTGTCAGCTTTTCACCGGCTGTCGCTTCCACGATATTCTTTTGACTGGGGGCGATCGTGAGCGGAGCGTATTCGATACCGCTGACCGAAACGTGAACATCGGCTAACAGTCGCGGGCTGGGAATTTCGCTCCAAGAATCTGGAATCGGCCATGCCATGGATGCCAGTCGACAGGTTCGAGTGACCGTTGTCCCGTTGATCTGGGCGCTTCCTACAAAATTGGTTGTGGCGCGGGATCGAGGTGCGTCCTGATGAGTTGAAATCAGCATGACTCCCCGAGTTTTGCCCGCAGGAATTTTCAATCCCTTAGCGGTCACTCCTTCTGGAAGTCCTGTCATTTGCAGGTCGATGTCGCCGTCGAATCCATCGCGTCGCACGACGACGACCTCCATCGCCATCGTGCAACCGCCACGTAAGGCAATCGGCTTAGAAAGGGCATTACGGTCTCCATTCCGCAGTTCCATGTGTAACGCCCACGAGACAAGAGCAAAGTCGGGAGCTGCTTTGCGAATGATCAGGCGATAGATGTTTCTGGGGTCATTTCGAGTTCCGCCAAACAAATCCGAAAGCTGCAGTCGATGAATCCCGTCTTCTTTGATCTCGAGCTTCCCCAGGACGTCTGCGGATCCCGCATCGTAAGGAGGGCCATCATAGGCATAACCGTTACTGGAGACTCGTACAGGGCTCGGGATATCACTGAGCTCGGCGACATCCGTTAACGTTTCGTTGGTGCCAGACCTTGCGACGTGCTGGACAAGAACGGCAGGATCTGTGGGCAATCCGAGGCGTTCCGACGCCACTTCGATCCACCAGATTTCACCCTTCTTCGCCTCAAATTCAAAAACGTCGACATCGGCTGCGGGAAAGAATTGTCCTGAAATATCGCACGGCAACGAGATCTTCTGAGCTGTTGAATGGTCGTTATTCGGTTCAACCTCAGTCAAAGTGGCTTGATCAGGGAGATCTGTGGGAGGCCACGAGAATGAACTGACAGAACGAGTCGATGGATGCCGCACAACTGGCTCCCCAATTGCCAATTCTCGCAAAACGAGCCGATAGAAGAATGCAGGTCCGCCACCAAATGTCATCTCGTGAACCTTGATGACATATTTGCCGTCATGGGGAGCAATAAAGTCCAGCAGCCCACTGCGCCGCTCAACCAGCAGATCGTTACCGGAAGCGTCGGCGATAATCAGTACTGCGTCCAGTTTCGAATCGATGCCGCGCGATGCGCATTCTGCGACGATGCGCTGGCCTTGTTTTGCTTCGAACACAAAATAGTCGACGGCTCGGAGACTCATGACCGCGTTGCAAACCGAATTCAGTGGCAGTTCCATCGCGGTCGAAAGCGACGTGCACGGCTTTGTCTGGACCAATTCGGGCAATCGTCCTACGGAGAAGACTCGTGAGGATGAAATTCCCAAACGAGTCATCACTCGCGCTTCGTAAACATCCGTTGGACAGTCGCCTGCGATAGAGACAAGATATTTGTTTGGCTCCCTCTGTCCATCGGCATTGATCTTATGGACCGCGGTGATGCGTGAATCTGAGAAAATCAGCTCATCAGCTTCTTCGAGATTTTCACCGCTGATCGTGATTTCGACCGTAGATCCCGACGTACCACCCATTGGCA
>NZ_DASWWZ010000156.1:0-20193 GCF_036405755.1 Schlesneria sp. | reverse complement strand
GAGACTCATCCCATGCTGACCACCGCCGCTTGTTGCGGTGAGCGTCATCTGCCGTGGTTCCAGCAGCAGGTGCTGGCCGCGCACATTGATCGGCTTATCGATTTTCTGATCCGCCTGAGAAGGATCCGCTACGGCAACGATCTCGCCACCATCCAGTCCTGTCGGAATATGAAACCGATTATCGAAACGCCACTGAAAGGAGTTGAGCATCCCTTCACCCGCTTTATCCTGCCCGAAGCCGGTGAACAGCCTCTGCCGAATATCCGCTATTCCGTCTCCATCGGTGTCCTTGCAGAACAGGATATCGGGTGCAACCCCCACCAGAATCCCCCCATTCCAGCACGCCACGGCCGTCGGATAGTCTAGGTCATCGACGTAAACGGTCGCCTGATCGAATCGACCGTCCCCGTCTGTATCGACCAGTCGCCGGATGGAGCCTTTTCCGTGGGGAGCAGGACTGGCGTACTGGTTGTACTCGGGCAACTCAACGACGAACGCCCGACCGTATTCGTCAAACGTCATTCCCATGGGCGATCGGATCAGCGGTTCCGCGGCGACGAGTTCGGCGTGGAAGCCCCCCTTCAACCGGATCGCCTTCAGGGATTCGTCGGGAGACTTACCGGGGATACTGGGAAGTTCTCCACTGAAGTCCGATTCTTCACCGCACAGAGGGATAAAGCCCGCCACTAGCGTTATTCCGGCCGTCAGCAAACAACGGACAAACCACTTCGGAGCGCATTGCATAGTTCGTTAATCCCGTACTTGTTCGACCAGTTTCTTAACCGAAGCGGCAATTCGATCTTCCACATCGCCTGCCCACCGAAGTGCGGGACGACCGTACTCGTACAGACTGGATCCCCCTTCGTAACCCCCTTCCTCCCAGACCCGGCGCGAAGGAATATACGAAATCATATCGTCGGTATAACCACAGACCCATGTTCCTGGCCCGTACTCGTGCTTGAATCTCAGAGCATAGTCAACAACCGTCTCAGCCCCCTGGCCGATCACCAGCATCTCTTTCCCTAATTGCCAGGCATGGACCGGGTAGGGATAGGAATCCGAGAAGGTTTCCCCTGCGTCGAGCTTGGCGAGCATTCGACGGGCCCACCTCGCTCGAATTTCGTGATTCTCGGCCGCGAACTTGTTGAGGTCTTCCCGGGTCACCGTCTTCAGATAGGGAAGCTCGACCAGTTCAAAGGCTGTCCGCAACCCGCCCGACACCCTCGTCAGCGGTTGCACGAGTGCCTCTTCCACGCCGACGGCCAGCATGTGACCATACTTTTCACAGAGCTGGACCGTACGTCGGGGCAAGGGGTTCTGGTCCCCCCCGCAAGTGTTGACGAACATGGCTGTCGTACCGGGATGGTTCTTTTCAATCTCGACTTGCGCAAAGCCGGGATAGTCCCCGCACCAGGTCATGAAGCTGAGAGTCGTCGGATGGCAGGCATAGCCGAACAGGACTGCCTCCAGCTTTCCATCGGGTCGCGTGACCGTGAGAATCGGGACCGAATGATCGACGGGCCCCAGCAGAGGGATCCCCGTTTCCAGCATATTGGCCACGTCGGCTTCACGATTGTTTCGGCGGTTCACGGCAAACGTCGCGTGCCCTTCCCCCATCTTCAGGGTTGCCGGAGCAAGGTTTGCCAGTGCTTCACCCACCAGATCCACCGTCGCGGTGACCATCTCGGCCGTGTACTCGTCAACCAGTTTGACCTGCTCAGGGTCGACGATGTAGTAATCAACAAGATCATCGCCCAGACGAGGCCCGCAATGATTGTGAGAGAACGTGAACATGATCTGCTTACGATCAAGGTCATATTTTTCTTTGACCCGCTGGAAGACGACATCACTCATGATTTTCGGCACCCCCTGAAAATCACTGGTAATCAGCACGGCACGATTCCCCTTCGTGTCTTCCAGTGCCAGGGCCTTCATCCACAGATCGTGCAGCTTACCGTCGGGTGCACGTTTGGATCCGTATCCCGCCAGCCAGACCGCAGTCTTGGGAGTAATGACGGTCCGTGCCACCCCCGCCTGCCACTCGGTCGCGATGGCGTCTCCCTCCGCACCTTCTGCTGCCGTTACCTGTGATCCAGCCATTGCGCTGATCACCAGCAGGAAAACGCAGAGAACACAATTCATCAGCGCCCACTGACAAGCCTGAAACGTCGCTGTCCGAGATTGAGAGAATCCCCAAGATCTTCGATTACTCAGCATGTTTGTGTCCTGATCACAGTGAATCACTTTGTCGGGATGCATTCGGGCCGCAAGTCGCGTCCCATGGTCGACCACACCTGACGGGTGGTGCTAATTGGCGAAGTGGAATTCGCTGGCAGTCATAAGAAACAGAGAGTCAGCAGTCAGGGACCAGTCGATCGTGAAACCCGTCATCGATTCCGGTCCAGCATAGTGCACTCATAGATCGCAACAATCAAGCAGCAGCAACTGACGAGGGTTATTCGGTTCCCGTGGGAACCTCGGCAACGCTCCGCGCGACTCGCAACCCGACATAGTTTTTCGGGAAGCCCACGGGTTCGCCGTTGCGAGCGGCGCAACGGGCCAGCAGCGGGCCGTTGAACCAGGACCCTCCGCGGATCACCCGGTGCGTCGCCGGAACGGACTCATCCGTCTCTTGCGACGTGCGGTAGGCCTCTTCGCTATAGGCATTGGAACAGAATTCCGCCACGTTTCCGTGAATATCGAACAAACCCAGGGGATTGGGTTTGCGCTCTCCCTTCTCGTGGGCACGTTGTCCCGAGTTAAGATAGCCCGTGACAGCGTATTCATCCAGGGCCGCATCGGTATCCCCAAAGCACCAGGCGGTTTCGGTACCGGCGCGGCAGGCATACTCCCACTCTTCTTCGGTCGGCAACCGATAGCCCGGTCCTCCGTTAATCGTCACCTTCGCTGAAGCAATCGCCAGCTTCGGTTCTTCGATGTTCTCGCGAGGATATTCCCGCAGTTCGATCTCCTCGAGCGTGTAGTAAGGGGGCAAACCCTCGACTCGACTGAGACCATTCAGATACTCGAGCGCTTCGTACCAGGAAAGAGATTCCACCGGGAACTGGCTGGTGTCGATGCCCTCGACTTCTTTCTTTCCGGTCCCTTCGGCACTAAACCAGCTGGGATTCTTTCCCATGACGGACCGGTACTGATCCTGAGTGACCTCGTACTTCCCCAGATAAAACGGAGCCTTAATCTCGACAATGTGGATGGGGTGCTCTTGTGGTTGCGACCGGTTATCACCTTCGGACGACCCCATCAGGAATTTTCCCGGCTGAATCAGAATCAGTTCCATGTTACTGGAACTGGTTTCTGATGAGACGGCCGGTACGACCAGTTCCAGTTCCGGCCGTGGTGTCACCGCGGCAGCGACGGAAGTCGCCTTCGAAGATGCCGGGGTCGACGCATCGCCGGAACCGCATCCTCCCGTTACAGAACAGGCCAAGAGCCACCCCATGCCCGCAGCGATGCGTATCCCGCAATCCCGCACAAAGCACCCCTCTTCCTCAGTGAAACTATTTATTGTTCAGCCGTATGTCGTAAATATTTTCACCAGAGAGAACTTCAAATTCCAATCCGCTGGTCTTCGAAGCGGTATACTTCTTCGGAACGAGACTCTTTCCCGGAACAATTTCTTCGGTGCGGATCCCGGTCACGGATCCTCCGACCTCTTTCTCATCGGGGTCATCGTGATAGTCGATCGCGATCTTCTGCAGGCCGACGACCACGCGCGCTTTGTAATTCCCTTCTTCATCGATATTCGCCGACGCAATCGGCCCTTCGACGTGGTCGAAGATCACGCGTCCACCCGGAATCGGTTCGTCACCGATGCTGACCGTCCCCGCGATCGTCGCATATTCCCGTTTCGAACCGCCGCCACAACCGGATGTGATGAGTAGCGTCAGAACGATTCCTGCACAACAAATCTCACGCAAGCAGCGAGCGTTATACTGCCAAACGTCCAACATAGGTCAGAACCCCTCTTTCAATGACGGGGGGCGCATCGGGGGCGCAACGCAACACGACGAGAAGTGCCGGCAATCAGGGCAAGCACTCCTCGCGACGTTGCGCCACAACGCGATCCCACCAAGACAAACCGAGTCACTGCAACACGCATCAGCAGGCGTTTTAGAACTCGCCCAGTGCGTTCCCGTCGGCCCGGTCGGCCAGATTCTTGTAGGTCGTCAGGTCGATCGAATCGCTGATAAAGCGGACTGACCCATCACACAAGAGCGTGTGCACACCACCGACGTGACCGCTTTTCAGAGCGGCTTTCGTGATCGTGTTGTGAACAGGGACCTCGGTCCATGCGTACTGTCGGTAAGCACGACTATTCGGTGGATAGGCAATCACGCGCAGTCCATATGCGTAGTCTCCCCCGCGGCCGGTGCAGTTGTAGAACGTATAGCCCATCGCCCAGGCATGGGTTGCGTCGTGATGACTCCCCAACGAACCATAATTCTGACCGGGAGCTTTGTGTGAGTACTCGCCGAATGCCATCGTGTTGGAACTACCGTCCGTGCAATCCCGCAGAGAATATTTGATATTGAAGTTGAACATTCCCCCAATCGACTTCTGCTCTTCGTCCCGACCATTGCTGGGTGGGCAGCGGTGTGGATAGCGGTCCGAACCCATGATGGCTTCGTATTCCGCGATCCCCTGCTTGTTCAGTTCGGGCGTACCAGCCGAGTACATGGCACCGGGCGCATGAGTCGATGAAGGGCACAAAAACGCGGGAATCTTCGTCTGGATCGCGGCGGCGTGCACAGGGTCAGTGATCCCGCAGCAGAGCCATGTCGAGTGACTGAAGTTGAAGCGGTTATAGATGTTCGCCAGATCCATGTAGGGAAGGATCTCGACATGCACGGAATGGCCGGTGAGAGGATCATCCGCCTGAGTCGTGGTTTCGCCCATGGGGAAGCAGTCATGGGTATCGTGATAGTTATGAAGCGCCAGACCAATCTGCTTCATATTGTTCTTGCACTGCGTCCGGCGTGCGGCTTCACGAGCCTGCTGCACCGCGGGAAGCAGGAGCGCAATCAGAACGGCAATGATCGCGATCACGACCAGCAGTTCAATCAGCGTAAACCCTTGTAACGGGCGGCAGCCTTGTGGGCGCCTGAAGCAAGACCTGGAATCTTTCAGCAGCATGACAAATACCCCCGATTAAAACTGTGTAAAAAGAACACATCGTCGAAGCCTGTCAAAAACAGAGAAGGAGATTCTAGAATTGCATTCGGCGTGCCGGAAAACGATACTCCTCGCGATCAATCAAACTCAATAAACCTGTCGAGAGATTCCCGCATTCTCAAAGGGCTCTCACCGAAGAAAAGAGGCCTGAATACAGGAGATCCGACACCAGAAACCTTCTCGTTGCCTCTCTCATGGTTGTCGTTTTTTGTATACAAAGCAAGCAGATTCGCTGAAAAAAGAGGCGATCACATCAAATTTCTTTGATTCTTTTGAAGACAATCACTTGTGGGTGACTGCCACGACTTAAACGCATTAAAAACCAACAACCCGAACCATTCAGTGCCCCATTTACGGGCAATGATTATTATAACTTCATAAACACCTCAGGAGTCGTCAGCATGCCTTGGTCCTCCTCATGCCCAAAGCATTTCATTTGTCTCAGGGGGACGAGGACACTGACCGCTCTCATCCTTCTTTCGTGCCTGATGACGCCCCCCTCCTGGGGACAGACATGGCCTGCATTACCCGAACGTAACGCTGCCGTGAACCTTCCCGCGCAGGAATGGCCTCTTCGGCCGGGACCACGCGAGGTGAAGGTGCTGGTCCATTATCCGCTGGGCGAACTTGCCCGCGTCGATGCCAGCACCGGATTGATGCTCACCCTTCACAACTGGGGAGGTGTCGACTGCGTCGGCACGGCCGCCCCTCAAGAACTCGCCGACCGGCTGAATGTCATCGCGTTGTGCGTGAACTACCTGCAAAGCGGACCTCAGGACTCCATCCACGCGCCAGAGCCTTATGACTTCGGCTATCTGCAGGGACTCGACGCCTTACGTTCGCTCTGGTGGGTCCGCGATCAACTGAAAGCCGCAAACCGACCTTATGACGACAGCCGTATTTCTTCCACGGGCGGATCAGGTGGGGGCAATGTAACGCTGATGGCCAACAAGCTGGCTCCACGCACATTCACCTGTCTCATCGATCTGTGCGGGATGAAGAAATTGTCGAATGACATCGCGTTTAACATCAGCGGCGGGAGTGACCTCAACGCCCGCTGGTCGCCTGCGCCGGAACACCCCTACTATCTTCACCCGTGGGAACAGGAATTGCGCTTTGTGGGTTGCCCCGAGCACCTGTGGACGATGCGGCAAATGGGCAACACCTCGAAGATCATCGTCGTGCATGGTGTTGATGACACGACCTGCCCTTTTGAAGAGGCCGTCGCAATGGTCAACGAGATGAAACGAGCCCAACTGGATATAGAACCTCATTTCATCTCAAAAGCTGACCTGGACGGAAAGATTTTCACCTCGTCGGGGCACGCACTGGGAAATCGGACAGAAATTGTCTTTCGCATCGCCGACAAGTATCTCAACCCGCAAAGCCATCAGTTGCTTCGCCGAACCACGCCACCTGACTTCGATCGGAAAGGCGCGGTACGGTATCGAACGTCCGATGGTGAGGTCGTCATTTCCTATGAGCAGGGATTCCCCGTGGGGCGATTCGAACCCAAGGCATCCCCTGTGAAATACCCCAATCACCAGCAGTTGGCGACTTACATCGCACCCGACGGTGCTTCTCATCCGATCCAGACTCCCCAGGACTGGGACGCGCGGCGACGGCAGATTCAATCTCAGTTCGAACTGGCAGCAGGCCCTCTGCCCGGGCCGGATTTCCGAGTTCCCCTCGACGTCCAGATCCAGGAGACAACCCAACTCGGAACTGTCACACGCATCAAGCTGACCTACCAGTCCGATCCCTTTGATCGAGTCCCGGCATACCTGTTCCTGCCCGGGAACGGAGCAACAAAAAAATCCCCCGCCATGCTGTGTTTGCATCAGACCTTCCGGGGAGGAAAGGACGAGCCAGGGGGCGTGGACGGAAGCCCTTCGCTGCATTACGCACTGGAGCTTGCCCGACGCGGCTATGTGACGCTGGCTCCCGACTACCCGTCGTTCGGGGAGCACCGCTATGAATTTGGTGAGCGATCGCCTTACGAAAGCGGAACGATGAAAGCCATCTGGGATAACATTCGCGCCGTCGATCTGCTGGAGTCCCGTCCGGAAGTCGATCGCCAGCGCATCGGCACCATCGGACACTCCCTCGGCGGACACAACTCCCTGTTCACAGCCTTGTTCGAACCCCGACTGCAGGTGGTCGTGAACAGTTGCGGGTTCTGTCGATTTCATAAGGACGACGTTCCCAGTTGGACCGGCCCCAATTACATGCCCCTGATCGCTTCGAAATTTGGAAACGACCCGGACAAGGTTCCATTCGATTTCCCGGAATTGATCGCCGCGATCGCGCCTCGTGCCTGTTTCGTCAGCGCCGCCGAAAACGATGATGATTTTGATGCTAATGGCGTCCGCGAAACAATCGAGTTCGCCCGGCCCATTTTTGAACTGCACCAGGTCGCCGACCACCTCGTTGCGATTTATCCCCCGACGGAACATTCTTTCCCGGACAGTGCCCGGCGTTCCGCTTATGAATTCATCGATCAAGTTCTGCATCACACTCCCACTGACCGCGATCCCCCCCCCACGTCGAAATAACTCAGAAAGGCCTGGCTGATATGCTGCTTCGTAGTCTGATGCTGAGTGCATTCGTTGCCCTCCTCGCCAATCACGTCTCCCTGCTCGCTCAAGAGGTCGGTCCCGACTGGGTAAAAGTCACTCCTCACGCAGAGTGGAATGCACGCGACTCCAGCGGCGAACTGGTCTTTAAGGACCAACTCTGGCTGTTCGGGGGTTGGTTCAATTCTTTCCAGTCCCCGCCGCGGGATACGTGGAGTTCTTCCGACGGCAAGACCTGGAAGCTCGTTCAACAGGAAGCTCCGTGGAAATACGGCGACCTGCCGATGACTCTGACCTTCGCTGACCGAATGTGGTTCATGGGGGGCTGGACGAACGGCCGTCTGGAGGGTCACGGTGCCACCAACGAAGTCTGGTCAACCAACGATGGGACGAACTGGGAACTCACCTCGAAAGCAGGGTGGACTCCTCGTATCGCTTCCGCAGCCGTCACGTTCAAGGGCCGCATGTGGATCCTGGGAGGAACCGAGAATTACTACTTCGGCGATGACTCAAACCTGAAGAATGACGTCTGGTCGTCCGCCGATGGGAAGGAATGGACGTTGGAAACGGAACACGCCGGCTGGTCACCCCGCTCGTACCACCAGGCCGCCGTACTCAACGACAAGATCTACGTGTTCGGCGGAGGAAACTATGTCCCCAGCTATCACGCCCTGAATGATGTCTGGTCCTCCCGTGATGGGAAGACGTGGGAACGCGAGACGGAACACGCCGGCTGGACACCCCGACTGTGGTTCTCGTCCGTCGTCTATCGCGACAGGATGTGGGTCCTGGGGGGCTGGTCGAATAATCCCTCGCGAAACTGGGGCGACGTCTGGCACTCCAGGGACGGTAAAAACTGGAAAGAACTGAAGTCGAATGTGATCTGGAAGGAACGGCACGAACATTCCACCTACGTGTTCCAGGATAAAATCTGGGTGGCGGGCGGCCATGCACAACCACTTAGCAACGAAGTCTGGTCCCTTGAACTGCCAAAAGACTTTCAGGACTGAACCGCCAAGACTTGCCCGAGCCAGCCCAACGGAATCCTGGACGCGTCCCGCTCGCGCCAGTTCTCTCTGATCGGTCTGTGAACGGAGGGAAACTTTCCTGTATGATTCAGAGGCCCTCGCACGTCGTTCCTGAGAGCGCCTTCATACAGGAATCAGTTCATCCTTCATGATGCAACGATTGCTAACTGCTGTTGTGGCCTGTCTGATTCTGCTGGCCCTCCCCCGACCGGCCGAGGCCTATGTCGGTCCCGGAGCGGGATTCGCGCTGGCAAGTTCCTTCTTCGCTGTGTTCGCGGCCATGTTCTCGGCATTCGTCATGCTGTTTACATGGCCGTTTCGACTGCTGATCCGCCAATTCTTCCGCAAGCGCCCGCCGGGGAAAATGCGATTTGAGCGCGTGGTCATCCTCGGTCTCGACGGACTGGACCATGGCCTGACCACCCGGATGCTGGCAGAGAACAAACTGCCGAACCTGGCACGCCTGCGCGACCAGGGGGGATTCCAACGCCTGGGAAGCACCCTGCCCCCCATTTCCCCGGTTGCCTGGTCCTCGTTTCAAACGGGTGTCAATCCGGGAAAACATAACATCTTCGACTTCCTGGTTCCGGACGAACAAACCTACCGTCCCCGGATGAGTTCCGTCGAAATCCATCCTCCCCGGCCCCTGTTTCGACTGGGGAAATGGGCCCTCCCCTTCTCTCGCCCGGATATCCGCCTGCTGCGAAAAAGCCGCCCGTTCTGGAGCGTGCTGAGTGACTATGGCATCTTCAATTGCATCATTCGGGTCCCCGTAAGTTTCCCTCCGGAAAAGCTGAACGGAGTCCAGTTATCCGCCATGTGCGTTCCCGACTTGCGAGGGACGCAGGGAGAGTTCACCCACTTCACCACCGGCCTGCCGGAACCCTTGGATGAAAACACCCCGCAGAACGCCAACGGACCAAAACGGATTCGACTGACTCGGGCGGGGAACATCACCACAGCCGAGCTGCCCGGCCCGCCACACCCGCGCGGCCCGGAACAGGGGGCACTGAAACTGCCCTTTCGCGTCACACTTCAGGATGCAGAGACCGCGTACCTGAAAATTGGTCGGGAAAAGCGGCTTCTCAGACGGGGGGAATACACCGACTGGATCCCTCTGGAATTCAAAAGCGGGCTGGCGACGACGATCTCGGGTGTCTGCAAGTTTCTTCTGCTGGCGACGACCCCGGAAATCGAGCTGTATGTCACCCCGATTAATATCGCCCCCCAGCGACCCGCAATGCCGATCGGTTACCCTAAGGTCTACCCGGTTTATCTCGCAAAACGGCAAGGCCCGTATGCCACGTTGGGCCTGGCCGAAGATACCTGGGGGCTCAACGAAAGTGTGCTGAGCGACGACCAGTTCCATCAGCAGTGCCTGGAGACCGATCAGGAACGGGAGGCGATGTTTTTCGACGCATTGGACCAGGTTCCCCGAGGTCTTTGCGTTTGCGTCTTCGATGGGACCGACCGCATGCAGCACATGTTCTGGCGATATCACGACGACCAGCATCCGGCCCGTCCGGCAGAGGTTCCCCCTACTCACGAACAGGCGATTGAAAAGCTCTACGCGAGAATGGACGAACTGGTCGGCCGCACGATGGCGAAGTGCGCGCAGAAAGAGACGCTGCTGATGGTGCTGTCTGACCACGGCTTCAATTCGTTTCGCCGGGGGATCGACCTGAACCGCTGGCTCGAACTCGAAGGCTACCTGACCGTTAACGACGATCGACGTGACGAGGAATACCTTGCCGGGATCGACTGGTCCAGGACCCGTGCGTTTGCGATCGGCCTGACAGGCATCTTCCTTAATCTGAAGAGCCGATTCTCGCAGGGAATTATCGAAGACGAGGGTGAGGCGGATCGACTGCGAACCGAAATCACCGAGCGACTGAGTGCTCTCGTGGATCCCGAGAATGGCAGGCCGCCGATCCGGCGAATCTACCAGGCACTGCAAGTCTATCACGGGCCCTACAAGTCGCAGGCCCCCGACTTAATCATCGGATATGAGGAAGGCTATCGGGTTTCGTGGGAGGCGGCCAACGGACAAACCAGCCGTGACGTATTTCACGCGAATACGCGGGCCTGGAGCGGCGACCACTGCGTGGATCCCACTGTCGTTCCGGGAGTCCTCTTCTGTAATCACTCACTCCTGACCGAGTCACCTCGATTGCTGGATATCGGCCCCACCGTGCTCGACCTGTTTGGCGTCCCGACCCCCGGGTATATGGATGGACAGGTCCTGTCGATCGGGGAACGCACCCCGAACGGGTCTCCCTCCACCGCTGCAACCTCCACCGCTGCAACCCCCGTGGAGGCAATCTAGTATGACGGACACGGGCCCCCGCAAACCAAGTCGACGTACCGTCCTGAAAACCGCCGCTGCGGCCACGCTGGGAGCGGCCAGCCTGGGGGCCGCCTCGTACTGGCTGGGAAGCGTCAGCCGCGTCTCACGGAGTGTCGGAAAGAAGGTGATCGTCATCGGGATCGACGGAATGGATCCCCGCCTGACCGCACAAATGATGAAAGAAGGCCAGCTCCCTCATCTGGCTCGAATGAGTTCCCGAGGTGGCTTCAGTAAGCTGGGAACCAGCGTTCCCCCTCAAAGTCCTGTCGCCTGGGCCAACTTCATCAATGGGGCCGGTCCCGGTTCCCACGGAATCTTCGACTTTATCCACCGGCATCCGCATGAGCAGTGCGCCCCCTACTATTCAGCCGCCGACACCGTTCCGGCAGTGGGTGGCTGGGAGGTGGGTGAGCACCAGTTGCAACTCGATTTCTGGCCGTTCCTGCACAAGCCGGCGGAAACCGTGCTGCAACGACAGGGGACGCCGTTCTGGGATTACCTCGACAAGGCGGGAATCGCGACGACGTTTTACGACTTGCCGGCAAACTATCCCCCCAGCCCCTCACAGTATGGCCATCACCGCTGCCTGAGCGGTATGGGCACCCCCGACATGCTGGGGAGCTACGGGACTTACCAATACTTCAGTGAAGATGGTCCGCAGCGTCCTGTCGACGAGGCGGGGGGGAAGCGATCGAAGCTCAGGTTCATTGCCGACACCGCCAACTGCAAGCTCGTCGGTCCTGACAATACGTTGCTCAAACGACCGCTGCCCGTCACGATCGAGTTCCAGGTCCATCGGGATCGCTCGGCCAATGCGATCGTTATCGAAATTCAGGGGCAGAAGATTCTGCTGAAACCGGGTCAGTGGAGTTCCTGGACACGCGTCGATTTTCCGCTCGCCGGCCCCTCGTTCGTGCCGACTCAACATGCCAGTGGCATCTGTCGGTTCCTGCTGCTGGAGGCCACCCCCAACTGTCGGCTCTATGTCAGCCCGATCAACATTGACCCTGCAAATCCTGCCGTCAAAATTTCCGAACCGCCCGAGTTCATCAGTCAGGTCTCGAAAGACCTCGGGCTGTTCTACACGGCCGGTTTTCAGGAAGACCACAAAGCCCGCACGAACGGGGTATTCCGCGATGACGAATTTCTGAAGCAGGCCAGCCTGGTCCTGGAAGAACGACTGGCGCTGCTGGAATACGCCGTCGAGAACTACGACGACGGACTGCTGTTTTTCTATTTCTCCAGCAGTGACTTGCAGTCCCACATGTTCTGGTGGGACTCCGACGAACGGCATCCGACTCGATCCGCCCCGGAAGCCCAGTCGATGTACGCTCATGTCAAACACCTCTACCGCAAACTCGACGAAGTGATTGGCGACCTGGAAGAGCGATACGGGGGCCGCGCCACCATCATGGTGATGAGCGACCATGGCTTTGCGAACTTCGGTCGTCAATTCAACTTGAACTCATGGCTGCGGGAGTTTGGATACCTCAATCCGGCCGAATGCACGTCCATCATGGAAGACGTCGACTGGTCGCAGACCCGCGCTTACGGACTCGGAATTAACGGACTGTATCTCAACCTGAAAGGACGGGAGCGTGACGGAATCGTGGAACCCGGCGAAGAGCGCGAGACCCTGCTGAAGGAACTGGTGACTCGCCTGGAAGCGGTCAAGGACTTCGACGGTACCCCGGTGATTCGGGGAGTCTACCGCAGCGATCAGATCTATTCGGGTGATGCGACGGCGATGGCACCGGACCTGATCATCGGCTATCACCGCGGCTATCGCGCGTCCTGGGAAACGTGTTTGGGAGGCCTGACGAAGGATGTCCTGCTCGACAATGACTCCGCCTGGAGCGCCGACCACTGCACTGACGCTCTGGAAGTTCCCGGCTTACTCTGCTGTAACCAGACGATCCGCTCCGCAGACCCCTCGCTGATTGATCTGGCCCCCTCGATTCTGGAAGAATTCGGATTACCCACCCCCACCCCGATGACAGGACGCAGTATCTTCACTCGCTAAATCCCCCCCCTTTCACCTGAATACCGGACACAAGCGGCGCACTCGCGACAGACCGCAAGCGGCGACAGACCGGTCGATGACACCAGCAACCCATCCTGGAGACCTTTCCATGTCAAAAATCACACTCGACGCGCAATTACTTGACCGCGCCAAACAGGCTGCCGAAAAAGCGGGGTACAGCAGTGTGGAAGAGTTCATCGCGCACTGCATCGAAAATGAAATCAAACGGATGAAGGTCGAGTCTGCAGAGAACCAGGTTGCCAATCAGCTCCGCGGGCTGGGATACCTCAAGTGACCGACGCCGGACTGCAGGTCGTACTGAAACTGAACCAGATCGCAAACACCTGCGGTCAGGTGCTGCTTGCCCCTTTGCACCTGCTGTCCGAACTGACCGGGATGGTCTTTGTTTCCGTCGTATCAGGCCTGCTGCTACTGATTGCCTTCAAATACACATCGAATCAATCGGCGATCAAACGAGTGCGGGACGGTATCAAGGCTGACATGCTGGCGCTCTCTCTGTTCAAAGACAGCATGTTCGTCAGTCTGCGATCCCAGTTCAGAATCGTGCTGGGGGCCTTCAAGTTGATCGCGCTGTCGCTCGTCCCGATTCTCTGCATGGTTGTCCCGGTCACGCTGCTGCTGGGACAGTTATCGCTCTGGTGGCAGCATCGTCCGCTGCTCCGCGGCGAAGAAGCCGTTGTCACCTTGCGACTCAAGCCCCTGACAAGCAGTGTCGATTCCAGACCCGCGTGGCCTTCCGTCGAGTTCAATCCTGCCCCCGCCGCAGCCGTCACAGTGGGACCTGTCCGGATCTCGAGTCAGCGCGAGATCTGCTGGAACGTCCGGGCGAGTGCCGACGGATATCACCTGCTTCAGTTCCTCGTCGATGGGCAAACGTTTGCGAAAGAGATTGCCATCGGCGAACGGGTCATGCGGGTGAGTCAGCAGCGGCCGGAACAAACGTGGATGGCGATGCTCACGCACCCGGCAGAGGCAGCCTTTGACGCCTCATCCCCCGTTCAATCGATCGAAATTCAGTATCCGACGAGAACCTCCCGGGGTACGGGGGGACAACTCTGGCCGGTCTACTGGTTCATCGCCTCGTCCATCGTCGCCTACTCCCTCCGCGGAGTTTTCCGAGTTCAAATGTAGTCGTCTGTCGTCGTCACCCCTTGTTTGTCGTCGCTCTCAGGAACACCTCTGTGAACCTGCCCCAAGAGATTATTGTCGTATCCGGACTTCCCCGTTCCGGCACCTCGCTGATGATGCAGATGTTGAGCAAGGGAGGAGTCGAGATCGTGACGGATCACCTGCGGTCCCCCGACCCCGACAACCCGCGGGGGTACTTCGAGTATGAAGCGGCGAAAAATATTGAAGACGATGCCTCGTGGCTTCCGACCGCACGGGGCAAAGCGGTCAAGATGATTTCCATGCTGCTGTATCACCTGCCGCCGAGCGAACGGTACCGGATTCTCTTCCTGGAACGTGACCTGGCAGAGGTCCTGCAGTCTCAGGAAACGATGCTGCGCCGGATGAATCGCCCTTCGGCCGCTCCCTCGGCTGAAATGCTCAGTGCCTACCAGACCCATCTGGAACGCCTGCACGAGTGGCTCGCGGGTCGGACCGAAATTTCACTTCTGCGAGTCGGATACCGAAATTTGCTCAACGAGCCAGCCACCGAAGCACGACGGATTGCCCAGTTTCTCGGCCGGAACCTGGATCTCGCGGCCATGACCACCGCGATCGATCCTGCTCTTTACCGCAACCGCAAACCCGACTGAAACCCATCACCACAACACTTTTCGCCGACGGCACTTCCAGCTCTTTTCGGTGAACGGACTTACACAATTTGGGCGGGCCAGCCGATAAGACGTCATGACCGCCTCGGATCCGGCCCTGGTCTGGCTGATCCCGAGTTGATTTTCCGTACACTTTCCCCGCCCGCAAGCCTTCGCCTGAAAGTTCAATTTAACATGTTGCGAATTGGCGACAGGTCCTTTATGATGCTTGGCCCGTTCCGGCTCCTGGGCTGAACTGCCTGGATCGTCGTTCGCTCGACGCCGTATGCTTGTCGTACGCTCCGGATCTTTTTAACTCGAGATTGTTACATATGTTTGAAGGTATTGCACAAAGCCTGAAGTCTGCGCTCTCGGTCTTGGGACGCGGCGGTAAGCTGACCGAAGCGAATATTCGCGATGGGATGGCTCAGGTCCGAAAAGCGTTGCTCGAAGCAGACGTCCATTATGACGTCGCCACCAACTTCATTAAACGGTGTACCGAGCTCGCGGTTGGCGATGCAGTACTGAAATCTCTTCGTCCCGATCAACAGATTGTCGGGATTGTCCATCAGCAACTTGTCGAGCTGATGGGGCCCACGGATCATTCGCTGCATCTGCGTAAAGATTCGCTCGGCAAAATCATGATGTGCGGTCTGCAGGGAAGTGGTAAAACGACCACCTGCGGCAAACTGGCCCGCATGCTGAAGGAACAAGGCAAGCGACCGATGCTGGTTGCCGCCGACTTGCAGCGTCCCGCCGCTATCGAACAGCTCAAGATCATCGGCCAGCAACTGGGTGTGCCGGTCCACAGCGAAAATCCCGCTGAAACAACGCCTCTCAAAGTCTGTGCCAACGCCCTCACCGCTGCCAAAGGGGCCGGTGTTGACGTCATCATCTTCGATACCGCAGGCCGCTTGCACGTCGACCAGCAGCTCATGAAAGAGCTTGAGCAGATCGATCGCAAGGTCCAGCCAGATCAGATTTTGCTCGTCTGCGACGCCATGACTGGCCAGGACGCCGTCAACAGCGCCCGGGCTTTCAACGAAGCACTGGAACTCGACGGCGTGATTCTGACGAAGCTCGATGGCGATACCCGCGGGGGTGCCGCGATCAGCGTGAAGGAAGTTACCGGGGTCCCGATCAAGTTCATCGGGATGGGCGAACAGCTCGACAAGCTCGAACCGTTCCATCCGGATCGTATGGCTGGCCGAATTCTCGGGATGGGTGACATCGTCACTCTGTTCGAGAAGGCGGCAGAGCAGATGGACGAAGCCGAAGTGGCTCGCCAGCAGGCGAAAATGGCCGCCGGCAAGTTCACACTCGAAGACTTCCGCGATCAGATGAAGATGATCCGACGGATGGGCTCACTGAAGGATCTGATGAAGATGATCCCCGGGCTGGGCGGGTTACTGGCCTCCAATCCGGATATCGATGCGGAAGGGGACATGAACCGCATCGAAGCCGTGATCAGCTCGATGACCCCCTACGAACGGACCCATCCCGACAAGATCGACCGCAGCCGCCGACACCGCATCGCACGCGGAGCCGGAACGGACCCGGCCGACGTCAACCGGATCCTCAAAGACTTCCACAACATGGCGAACATGGCCCAGAAGATGTCTGGCCTGGGATCGATGGATCGAATGAAGGCCGTTCGCGACCTGGCACAAGGAGGGATGGTGAATCCCGCCGGGGGACTGCGAGTCCCCAAAGAGCGATCCAAACGGGGTCCTGCAGATCAGGCGCTGGCCGACGAAAAACGCAAAAAAGCGCGTAAAGAAGCCAAGAAACAGAAGAAGCGAAATCGGTAGGTGCGACAGTCACGCCCACTCCGGCACGCGGGTTCCGCAGTTTGATCGCTGCGTTCCTGTTTCGGTGTGGAAGGGACGACGGAGATGTTGATGGGTACTGCTGCCAGCATCATCGACCTGAAATGAGCAGCAACACGGAATGAAAAACCTGGATCGTATGGATTGAAATCCCGGCAAGCCGGAACTTCAGTTCCTTCTCTGACTGTTCACATCCTCCTCGTGATTTTGTGGTCAGCCCGATGCGGTCGAACAGTTTTGAGCGATAACCAACTTAGAAATAAGGAGCATTGAGTGGCAGTTCGTATTCGAATGAAGAAGATTGGACGAAAGCACCGACCGTTCTACCGAATCTGCGTGATGGATTCTCGCGTTCATCGTGAAGGTAAAGCCATCGAAGAAGTGGGCTGGTACGACACCTCCGTCGCCGACAAGTCAAAGCGCGTCAAAGTCAACATGGAACGCGTTGAGTACTGGGTCTCGGTCGGCGCCAGCATGTCGGACCGCGTGGCCACGCTGGTCAAGAAGGTCAAGACGAACAGCTACACGACGGCTGCTGCTCCTGCTCCCATGCAGGCTCCCAAGGTCAAAGAAGCTCCTGCTCCCGCAGCAGCGGAAGCGACCGAAGGGGATGCAGCTCCAGCGGAAGCCGCTGCTGAGTAGTGAATCGTTGATGGTTGAATCCCCCGGCATGGCGGTCAGCTGATTTGCCACGCACTGAATCGATCTCAACACAGACTGTTCATGCGGAACGTCCGATGGTGATTTCGTACTTGTTATTTCTCACTTGGGTTAGCTGGCGGCATCATGCGATTCGATGTTTTGACTTTGTTTCCGGAACTGTTCCACAGTTACCTGCAACAAAGTCTGCTGAAGCTGGCCATTGAGAAATCTCTGGTTGACGTCCGACTGTGGAACATTCGGGACTGGACCAGGGACAAGCACAAATCGGTTGACGACACGCCCTATGGCGGCGGCCCGGGAATGCTGCTCGCCTGTCCCCCGGTTTTCGACTGCGTTGAGGCCGTCCAGGCAGACGCGGCCGGGCCGGGACAACTGGTGATGCTGACACCGCAAGGTCGGAAGCTTGACCAGACGCTGGTGAAAGAACTCTCGTCGTACTCACGATTGCTCCTGTTGTGTGGTCGGTACGAAGGGTTTGACGAACGCATTAGCCTGGGACTGAAGCCACTGGAAATCTCGGCGGGCGACTTCATCTGCAACGGCGGTGAAGTTCCTGCGATGCTCATCATCGATACGGTCATCCGACTGGTGCCCGGGGTCCTCGGCGACGAAACCAGCAGCAAATACGACTCGTTTGGAGAAAGTGGACTGCTCGAATACCCGCAATACACTCGACCTCGCGAATTTCGTGGGATGTCAGTTCCCGAAATTCTATTGAGCGGCAATCACCAGCGGATCGCGGAGTGGCGGCAGCAGCAAAGCCTCGAGAGAACACGTCGCAGACGGGGCGATTTAATCGACTGAGAATGTAAAATTTGACCAGAGCAATCGCTTCGAGCCGCCACTCGGCCGAACGTGAGCCAACGGCGAGATTGATCGCCATAGAAGATGGGAATGAATCATGATTAAAGAATTGATTAAACAGGTCGAAGAGCAGTACATCCGCAAAGAACCGCTCGTCTTCGAAATCGGTGACACGGTCGACGTCCACCAGCGAATTCTCGAAGGGGACAAAGAGCGAGTCCAGATTTTCAACGGCGTCGTGATCGCACGCCGCGGTGGCGGAACCCGCGAAAAGTTCACCGTCCGCCGAATCGTTTCCGGTGAAGGTGTGGAACGTACCTTCCCGCTCAATTCGCCCAAGATTGCGAAGATCGAAGTGAAGCGACACGGTAAAGTCCGTCGCGCGAAGCTGTTCTTCCTGCGTGACCGCGTTGGTAAGGCCACCAAGCTGGTCGAACGCGTTGACAAGGCTGAAAAGGACGCCGCTCGCGCCGCCAAGGCCCAGGCCAAGTCGGCCGCCGCCGCCAAGGCGAAGGAAACGACCTGATCTCATTCGATCAGGCTTTTCGTCAGCACATGATCTGGGAGGGTAAGACTTCCGACGAACTCGCTGCTGTGCGGTCTCGACCGCACGCCGGATTCGCTGAAAGTCTTGCCCTCCCATTTCGCATTTATCCTCCTCAAAGGGGGTGACGACGATGCTGGGCTGGTTTCGCCGCTACGTGAAAAAAAGCCTCGAGCCCCGTAAGCAGTTTGGTAATCAGGGCGAAGCCGAAGCAGCCCGCTTTCTGACGGGACTCGGCTACGAAGTCCTGCAGCGACAGCTCCGGGGGCGATTTGGGGAACTCGACCTGGTCGCGATCGACCGCGGGACAATCGTCTTCGTGGAAGTCAAAACCCGCTCTTCAACGGCGGCGGGGCACCCCACCGAATCGGTCAATCTGACCAAACAGCGCAAGATCACCCGCTCTGCACTCGCCTTTCTCAAACAGCGACGGTGGCTCAACAAAAGTGCCCGGTTCGACGTCGTCTCCATCATCTGGCCCGCGGACGACCAGCCACCCCAGATACAGCACTACATCAATGCATTTGAACCTGTAGGGTTCGGTCAGATGTATTCCTGAACTGCACTCACTCTGAAGCTCCCTGCTGAGCCTGCGAACGCAACCCCGCAGCAGACCTGCTCATTCCCGGAAGGCGCCTGGGATCCACGTCAGACGGGTGCGCGAAACAGCCCGAACGCACTCCCATTGCTCGTGCGTGCCCGACGCGGACCGCGAGCCAACCTTAAGTAATGTTCAGCTGAAGCCCCGTCAAATCGCCTTGGCGCGCCCCGTGCCTATGGATACGCTTTATTAAAGATTTTGACCACTCAAAACATCCTACCAGCAGCACAATAAACTTTGTTTATTTCGAGTCCAAAAATGCTTCCGAGTCGGCGAGTTCGTCGTGGTTTTACCCTTATCGAGTTACTGGTCGTGATCGCGATCATTGCCGTTCTGATTTCGCTGCTGCTGCCTGCAGTACAGCAGGCGCGCGAGGCCGCACGCCGGACTCAATGCAAGAACAACCTCAAGCAGATCGGGCTTGCGCTGCACAATTACGAAAGCTCGCACGCGATCTTTCCCCCGTCCTGCATCGTGAACCCGCACAACGACGGCACGGCCTACGGCGTCACCTATGGGGACGCCAGTCGCATCGGACCTCCGGGATTCGGCTGGGGGGTCTGTTTGCTTCCGGAGTTGGAACAGGCGAATCTGTATCACTCGTTCGACACGAATCTGCCCGTATGGGCACCTGCCAACGGGGCGGCCGCCAGGACAAAAGTCCCCGCTTTCCTCTGCCCTTCCGCGACGGGGGGGAGTGACGGATTCAACATTCAGAAAGAGGGTGTGGACAACCGGCACGGCGTAGCCATGACACGTGATGACGGCAGCACCATCTTCTTTGCGCACAGCCACTTCGTCACCAAT
>NZ_DASWWZ010000155.1:0-3656 GCF_036405755.1 Schlesneria sp. | reverse complement strand
TTGCTGGCAGTCGCCTATGCTGCCTGCCTGGTTCCTGTCAGCCTCCTCCCTTATCAGTGTGGCCTGGCCGGTGTGACCTACGCCGCGGTCGCCCTGGCGCTCGGTCTCGCCTACCTGTTTGCATCGATTCTTTTTGCCTGGAATGAGACACGAACCAGTGCTCGCCGGGTGCTGTGGACATCGCTCGTTTACTTGCCTGTGCTCCTGCTTGTCCTGACCTGGGACCACTTGCGACTGCTGGAACGAATTTGAGAGTTTGCTGTCATCCATGAATCCTTGAAGAATCACCCTTCACCTTATCTCACTGCCCACGCAAGTGGTCTGTGTGGATCGTGCGAACGAGACTGATATGACACACGCTGCTGCCGCTCCGACCTTGAAGATGGGTATCCCGATCTCGAATGCCAAACTGGGAATGTGGCTGTTCCTGGGGACCGAGATCATGTTCTTCACGGCCTTCATCGGCACATACATCGTGATGCGGATGGGTTCGCTGGGATGGCCCACCAGCCCTGACGTGACACACATCAGTATCGCGTTCGGCGGGATCAACACGTTTGTTCTGATCGTGTCGAGCTATTTCGTCGTCGTTTCGCACGACTGCCTGTTAACGAATCAGTATGCCAAAGCCTGGCGATTTATGCTGTATACGTTCCTGCTTGGTTGCCTCTTCCTCGGCATCAAGAGCATCGAATACGCCGGCAAATTTGAGCATGATATTCTTCCCGGGCACATCCCTGAAAACAATCAGCAGGCCATGGACAAAGTGGTCAAACAGTTTGGGAAAATCGTCAATACGCGGCTGGCGGCCGCTTTTCCCCAGCAGGGTAAGTATGAAGATCAGAAAGCGGATCTTGATGCGCGGATCAAGACCCTTTCGGAAAAGCCTGCAGAATCCCTCACACCTGCGGAAGCGAAGCAGTTGCAAGGGGATCTAGCCTTGGCGGAACTGAATACCGAGTACGTCAATCTGAAAGAGCACGTCCGGTCAGAACTCTCACTTGAAGTTCCTTACGATCAATTTGATTCGATTCGGAAAGAAGAGAACTCAGCGGGCAAGTATGCCAGAGTTACTCTCGATCAGGTCAATCATAAAGTCGAAGAACTGCGCACAGGAAAGCTTGCTTCCCTGGTCAGCGATCTTCACCCGGCTCACCCCATTCTTTATGGAAACCTGTTCGCTTCGAACTACTTCCTGATGACGGGGTTCCACGCAATCCACGTGATCATCGGGCTGTTCATGTTTCTGATGATCCTGCTGAAGGGACATCGGCTGTCGATTGATGATGCGACCCTGGTAGAAAACGTCGGTCTGTACTGGCACTTCGTGGACCTGGTGTGGATCTTCCTGTTCCCGCTGTTGTACATTATTTGACGTCATCAACGATTGACCTGCAGGTTTGTCGATCTGTATTGCACCCGTCTGATCTCGTCGGTTTAGAACTGAAAGCCTCATGGTATGACCGAACACGAGCAACACGAATCCCACGGCGGTGTCTATTTCAAGGTGTTTCTGGCTTTGTGCGTTTTCACCTTGATCTCGGTTGCGGCAGACCTGGTCGGAATGCCGAACAAGATCATGTTGGGAGCCATCGTGCTGGCCGTTGCCGTTGCGAAGGCACTTTGCGTTTTGATGTATTTCATGCATCTCAAGTTTGAGCGAGCATGGAAGTACCTTTTGCTGGTACCGACGACGATCATTGCTCTCGCCATTCCTGTTTCATTGCGACCTGACATCGGTGCCAGCTACTACGTTCAAGACATCCCTCAGTTGCGGGACTATCCTGAACATCAAGCGGCGACCCAGAGTTCCTCCCACCACTGAGCCTCGGTCGAGGTTCGATGTTGGCGATGCAGGCGAGTCACTCGTTTTGAGAGCCCGGATGCAGTTTCCGTCCTTGGATCCTCTCGCGATCACGGAGAATTGCATTCCGGTCTGCCCCGGACTTCCCCTCTCTGTCGCTGCGCACTGTCTGTATGAGACATTGTTCCTGATGGAACTGATGTCCTGATGGTCTCTTTCCAATCCTCACGCCTCGGTTGAAAATGAATGTCAGACAGCATCGCTGTCAGTGTTGAAGAGCTGCGGCACCGGTACGGTGAACGGGAAGCACTGCGTGGGATTCGATTCTCCGTCTCCTTAGGTGAGATCTTTGGATTGCTGGGGCCCAACGGAGGTGGAAAAACGACCCTCTTCCGCCTGCTTGCCACACTACTCCCAGTCCAGTCGGGAAGGGCGACAATCCTCGGATTGGATGTCGCGTCCGAATCTCGAGCTGTGCGTGAGATGATTGGCGTCACATTCCAGTCGCCGAGTCTCGATGGGAAGCTGACCGTTCTTGAGAACCTCAAGTTTCAATCTCTCTTCTACGGCTTGACTGGCACACCTGCCCGGCAAAGGATTGACGAACTGCTCGCGCGGTTGGGGATCAGTGACCGGCGTCGAGATGTTGTGGATTCGCTATCGGGAGGCTTGAAGCGACGGGTTGAAATTGCCAAGAGTCTACTCCATCAGCCGCGACTGTTGCTGCTGGATGAACCGAGCACCGGGCTCGATCCGGGAGCCCGCCACGACTTGTGGGCGTACCTGGAAAAGCTGCGTCAGGAACAGGGAACAACAATCCTCGTGACGACACACCTGATGGAAGAAGCCGAACGTTGTGATCGACTTGGAATTCTCAATCTGGGCGAGATCGTCGCATTAGGGACACCGGAGGAACTGCGACTGTCGGTCGGGGGGGATTGCCTGACGATCCAGTCCGTCAATCCGGACCAGTTGACGGATCAGATCGAATCACGGTTTCAGGTTACTCCACGACGAATCGGCGATGCACTGAGGATCGAATGTCCTGCTGGGCACGAATTACTGCGGGACATTGTTGCTGCTTTTCCGAGTGAGATCACCTCAATCTCGTACGCAAAACCGACGCTTGAAGACGTTTTCATTGCCAGAGCGGGACATCGATTCTGGGAATCGACACCCGCCTAGCCGGGAAGACCAGGATCTGAATATGGTTGCCACAAGTTCACTCTCGCCAGCTTCGGTCACAGGCCATGCCTCGGCTACTGCCGTTCGAGGTTCGGCCGTTATGGCGATCTATTCGCTGGCAAGTCGCGAACTCGTGAGATTTTTTCGGCAGCGGACCCGGATCATTGGTGCACTCGGGCAGCCCATCATTTTCTGGGTTCTGTTCGGGGCTGGGTTGCAGAGTTCTTTTCGTGGTCCGTCGGGAGTCACTTTCCAGGAGTATTTTTTCCCGGGAGTGGCGGTCATGATCGTCATGTTCACGGCGATTTTCTCGACGATTTCGATTATTGAAGATCGTCGCGAGGGCTTTTTACAGGGAGTCCTGGTGGCTCCGATTCCGCGGCTCTCGATTGTGCTGGGGAAAGTCTGTGGTGGAACAATCCTGGCCCTGCTCCAGGCAATGCTGTTCCTGGCGATCGGACCAACGCTCGCCGTGGTTGGGCTGGCTCCTCCGATTTCGACGGGACTTACCTGGATGAACTTGCCGCTGGTCATCGCTTACCTGACGCTGGTGGGCTTCTCGTTGACTGCGTTGGGATATCTGATTGCGTGGCCGATGGACTCGACACACGGGTTTCATGCCATCATGAGTGTTTTTCTGATGCCAATGTGGTTGCTTTCGGGATCG
>NZ_DASWWZ010000154.1:0-2836 GCF_036405755.1 Schlesneria sp. | reverse complement strand
AAATACCGACGAATCCATCCCATCGCGATCTCGTTCAGGAAACGTGGCTGCGACAAGAGGGGCCTGCCGCGAGGGGTCGTACAGCGGAGGCGGGGACTGTGCCAAAAGAGTCGGCAGGCCGAACGGACTGCTGCACAATGTCGTAAGCAGCAGGACGCTCGTACCCAACGCAATTGGAAAACGAATGCGCGCTCGCCTGAAGAGCGGTTGCCCATTCATATGAGACTCCCTGTTTGCGGGACTGCGAGATTTGGTCGATGGTTTGAGCGAAAGATGTATCGATGACGGCTACGGCAGATTTTCGTTGCCCCGAAAGGGTTCAGCACGTCGAGGAAGGAGTAACGACTCTGACTAGGCCGTCGCACTAGCGATGCCATTGAATTTCGAACGGATTATCTGCATGAAACTGCGCCCTGGACGTGATCGGGCAGTGAATGACTTTCCCTGCGCGCGGCGGTGCGCGTGATGTCACAGGAGCATAGGCGGATCGTGGATTTCTGTCAAATTCAAATTTGAATTTAGTTGTTTCGGTGGTGGAAGTGATTGTGTTAAGATTTGCGGTAATCGGGCAGAGAGAGACTTGCCTGCTGTTGTTTCTGCGAACCCCGATTCGGTAATGGCCCAAGCGATTGCGAGAACTGAATGAAGAAGTCCTCTCAGAAATCCCCGCAGCAGAAGCCGAGTTCCGACAGTGCGAATACACGAGAACTGTTACTGGAGGTGGCGGGGCAAATCTTCGCGGAGAAGGGCTTTGACCGCACGACCAGCAAAGAAATCACATTAAAGGCTGGCACTAACATCGCTGCGGTGAATTACCATTTTGGGGGAATTGAAGGACTTTACGCTGCCGTGCTGGAAGAGGCGGGCATCCTGCGCATCAGTTCTGCTGATTTACGTGCTGCGGTCGACGGGCAACCTGATGCCGAGGCCAAGCTCAAAGCGTTTCTCAGGCTGTTCATCCAGGCGATGACCAGCCCGGCAGCCTCATCGTGGAGGCTGCGAGTTTTGATACGGGAATTTGCTGCGCCGACTGTGACGGATCAATCGGCTCACAACAAAGATCTCGCTCAGAAGATGTCGGTTCTGAAAGGGATCGTCAGTGAAGTAACCGGCTTGCCCGAGGACCATCCCGCAGTGGCGCGCGGTTGCATCAACGTACTTTCGCCGTGCTTCCTGCTGGCGATTTGCGACCGCCCGACGCTCAAGCGTGCCTATCCCCAGTTTGGTTTACAACCTGAGGACGCACCAGCCCTGATCCAGCACATGACGTTATTTGCGCTGGCTGGCCTCGCGGCGGTCGCCCGAGACGCAAATTGACCGTGCTCGTCTGTGTTCCCATGCCCTCGCGGGACACTCTGCGGCCCAAGGATAACATCTGTGCCCGGGGCTGCGGGAACGCGCGTCACGCCGTGTACTGATGGCCTGAGAAACTGACGCCTAAGAAACAGTGTCCCTGCTTCATCAGGCAGGATCAGGTTTTTATCGATTCTGGACGATGTCGCACACCAGTGCCGGATCCCTGAAGGACACCTGGCACCGGCACAGAACTTCGCCCGGTCTGCTATCAGAAGGGACTACTGTCACGTTCGAATATCGGTCAACCCCCGCGACCAGCATCCCTCAACTACTGGCCAAATTGCTGCAGGCCCGATCTGCGTCGAAATCTGTTGAGGCTGGGTGCACCTGTCACGAGTGCGTGGCCTGCTTTCGCTGACCGTAAACGACTGCCTCGCATCGTGACGCCACGGCTCGCGGCCTCCTTTTGCTCTATAACCCAGATGTCCAAAGCGATGTCCGGGGCCACTCCTCGACCTGGCCAGGTGCTGCGGCGCCTCTGGAGCCAACGACGAACAATTTGGGGGATTAACGGAAAATGAGGCTGTCCAATTCCTTGCGGCACGGGAGTGGGCGGAGGGAAGGTGCCCGAGAGTTGCGGTCGGTACCGGTTAGACGGACTGATGGGAGGGGAGGCGGGGGCGAACGGCGAAATCGCGCGAGAGGAAAGTTGATTGGAGTCGATCTGAGAAACTGGGCAGGGGCAAGAACAGTGTACGGATGGTCTTGCGCTTTTTGAAATTGGGAAATGAGCTCAAAATGGGGTGCATGTCAGCTTCTGTTTTTGTGGATCGCGAGTTTTGGAGTTTTGGGTGGTCTGGTAAAGGGGTTGCCCGTTCGCTGGTCGAGGTGTCGAGAGAGACGGTCGTCTTCGGAAAGGCCAGCGGCTCGGATTTGCAGAATCGCTTCGGCGCCTTGCGGGTCGTTCCACCACATTTCCGTCCCTTTGACCCTGTAGTTCATTTCCTTCACGAGTGACTCCATCCAAGCCGTCGTGACCGGTAGACCTTGTTGACGGTACTGATCGTATTGCATTCGGGAGCGATTGTTTTCGAGGTAATGGATCGATTTCGCCAAGAGGGTCCGTGGGTCCTGATCGTGGATCTCTTCAGGAGGTTCTCCTAATTTCGTTTGCCAGACACGCATTTCGTCCAGCACTTGGCCGATGTCACCCTGCCAGCAACCCCGCATCCAGACCAGATATTGGCTCCAAGCATTGGATGGCGAATCAGGGTGGAGCGCTTTGGCGCTCATAAACACGTAACTGAGTGCGTGAATGAAGTCGAGGATCGGCGTAAACTCGCTGAAGCGTTCTTTCCAGATCGACCAATTCCAGGACAGGCCATCCCCCAGAAAAGCTTTGCCAGCGGCGGCGGGGAACTGCCGTCGCTTTGCTTCCCGTTGCATCTGTTTGCCGAACTCTCTGGAGTCAGCCATGCTCGCCAGCACGGTGCGGACCAGGCGTTTCGGTCGCCAATCCAGGGCCATGGTTGTCAGAGGA
>NZ_DASWWZ010000153.1:0-2219 GCF_036405755.1 Schlesneria sp. | reverse complement strand
TCAGCACCTTGTCAGGAAAGCCCTCCGAGGCTTCGTCGTCGAATCCGAAGTTGCCGACGGCTTCATGCAGTGCTGCCGGATAGGCCGAAGTCGGCCACGTCCCGACGTTGAATGGCAGACGGACCGGCCCCGCGCCGACATTCGCCATGGCGCGAACGTATCCATGGGCTGTTACCGTCGGGTTCACAAGACTGCCGCGACCAAGCGGATCCGCTGGCTGGCCAAACTGCCCCCCGTAGCTGGGATACCAGACGTCCGTATCATCTGTCGCCCCGGGCTTGCCCGCTCCTGGCGGAGTCGTCGGCCAGGTGAGGGTAGCGGAGCCGTTCATCCCCTGCAGGTAGCCCTCAAACGCGAGGGTATTCGTGTAGTCGTCTCCCCAGCGTCCCAGAAGAGGCGATTGGTCGCCGAGCGGTTTGAAAGGGGTGGTTCCGCTGTTGCGGTACGGATATCGACCAGCCAACAGCGCGGCCATCTCCACGTTCGCCATGAACGGATGCCGGAACAGATCAGCCTGCCCCGTCAACGTACCATGGAACTGAACGGTGGTCGCGAAGAACTGTTGACGCGTGACGTCCTCGATGTCGGCAGTAGCGAGGAAGGCGGTATTGCGCGGGTTCGCATAAAGCGCCCAAGCAAGGTTCATTTCAGCCCGTGAGCGGCCGAAATTCGACTGTCCGAACTGCGGGTTGTTCGGGGTCGGCGCCGCTCCATTGAACGGCGTCCCGTAGAATCGCAATGCCGTAAGGTTCCCTGCAGAGTTGAGACTCAGCAGCCCGTCTCCGTCGGTCCACTTGATAAAGGTGAGCGGGACAACCTGGCGGCCGCGAGGAAGATTGATCAACGGCAGTCCAAGATCCATCAAAATCGCGTCAGACTGTCCGTCAGCATCAGCATCAGCGTCGTACTCATAGTCATATTCCTGGCGTCCTCCCGTGATCGACAGTGAGTGATCCGTGAAGATTCCCAGACGGGTTGTGGTCGGGCTCGTCGGACTGTGACGGTCCACGACAAAGGGGAACGGCTGAATACGTCGCGACTGGTCACCGCTGACCGCCTGCGTCGCGGTGTTGAGGAAGCGGGAGGCACCGCCAGCCGAACCGGTCCAGGCCTTGTGGTCGCGGTGCGGGTGGAGAACCTGGAGCGCCGTCGTTCCCGTGGTGTAGATCCCTGCATAGTTCGCGGGGGTCATCGACGTGGCGTCACCACGGAAAGAACGGAAGTACTGCGGACGGAAATACGAGGGAATCACCACATGGTGGTACTTTGCTCCCGATCCGAAGCGATCGAACGTATACCCGTCGAACCCGAGGAACAAACTATTGATATCGGGATAGATATAGCCCGCGTTGGGTTCGAACTGGCTCATCGCCGTCGGATACGTCGGACTCATCCCCGGCTGCTGCGACCGGCTGAAGTTCACGATGAACGTGTCTGCAGTCCCGTCGTTGTTGTAGTCGAACGTCACCGAGCCGAGCCCTGTGGGATCGTATCCCACTGCGATCCCGCTCCCGGTATAAGGACTGACATTGAACTGGAGATTCGAGTTCGGCTTTCCGAGGATCGATGACAGCAGGGACCACGTGCCACCATCCAGCACACTCTGCTGATTTGTCGTTCCCACAACGGTTTGCTGCAGGATCTCGTTAAACGTCAACTCGGGATCAATGTCGACATCTTCGACGGACGCGAAATTCTCGGAGGTGTTGTACTGCTCCGAGGCAAACTCGAAGAAGAAGAGTCCGAGGAAGGCCAGCATCGCCATCAGCGCGAGCACCACGACAATCACAGCTCCGCCGTGACGGCTCGTGGAGCCCGCGCCTCGTTGAACACTCTGAGGATGCGTCTTGATCATGGAGACCTCGCCTTGCCTTTCGGCCGCGATCGGATTCCGCTCTTCAGCTGAAGGCGCGGACAGGTGTCTTATCTAAACCGTAGAACGGAGACGCAGGGCCGGGCAGACTGCCCGGGAACGCGTCAGTCAACAAATGAGTGGTCGATCGTCACCTGGCGGATGAGTTCGCTTCCCGGGTCGCGATAGCGGATCGAGATCCGGTTCATCGTCAACCCGATGCGATTGTCGAAGCACTCCCACTGCAGGGTGTTGTCCTGAACGATCTTCCCTGGCTGGTAAGTCCACTCGCCACCACCTGGGGGGAAAACACCGGTCGTACCGGAAGTGATCACCCGGTAACCGTATGAATAATCCCCAAGAGCGC
>NZ_DASWWZ010000152.1:0-5948 GCF_036405755.1 Schlesneria sp. | reverse complement strand
CTGGGCCACCGAGTTTGAAGTGGAAGATGCCCTTTCGGCACTCCGCTTCATCGCCAGCCGACCAGACCTTAATCACCTGCCGCTGGGAGTGATGGGGGTCAGTCGCGGATCGACTCCCGCATTGATCGCTGCTGCCCGGTCAGAACGTGTGAAGGCTGTCTTCTGTGAGGGTGCGTATTCCACCGATGCCCTGCTGGTGCACTTCATTTCCCGCTGGGCAACACTCTACGTTCCCCGCGTCTTCCTGCCGCTGTTGCCAATGTGGCACATCCGCCTGACATCGGTCCTGGTTCGCTGGACCAGTCAACTTCTGCGGAAACGCCCCTATGTGGTTCTGGAGAACTGGCTGCAGCTGCTGAAAAATCGCTCGGTACTGCTGGTCGCTGGGGAACGTGACAACTATGTCCACCCGGATGTCGGGCGTCACTTATACCGCCGCCTGGATTCTCCGAGGGCGAAACTGTGGCTGGTCCCCGCCGCCAAGCACAACCGCGCCCGGCATGTGGCCCCGATCGAATATGATCGACGTATCAGTGATTTTTTCGATACCTCCCTCGACCCGCGCGAGACGCTGTCGAATCAACGCCCGCACCTGAAAGTTACTGGTGCAGCGATCGGCGGGGATCTGTTGCTGAAATAATCTCATTGATGCCAGTTTGATTGAACCCTTTATATCCGTCATCCCGCTGCAGAATCTCGAGGTGGGACCCCAAGGCTCCCTGAGAGAGAAACTGGTTGGCCTGGGCGTCAGTGATTCGACCCGCCGCACGAAGCCGCTCGACTCGTTCAGGCCTGACCTTCCACTGCTCGCCTCGCGTAAACGCCTGACGCAGATACGGGAAGTCCGTGAACGGCGGCATCGTGTCGATCCCCGCCTCTTTCAACTGATCGCGCGTCGCAGAGAAGTCGAACTGGCATTCGAGATGGTGCATCCCGGCCTGCAGAAATGCTTCGCCATGCAGGGCACACCACAGCCCGACTGTCCCCAACTGGGCTCGGGCGGGAAGCGGTTCGTGTGAGAAGTCTTGGGCCAGTTCCTCAGGAGAAAGATCAACGTCCGCAAAGATGGTGACACCCGTCACCGGGTGTTCGATGACCTGCGCTCCCCAGCCCGCTTCGCGGCCCGCGTAGAAGCGCTCGCGACAGACAAAGCCGAGCTTTTCCAGAAATGCGATCAGCAGCACAAAGGTCTCACGACTGGAACGATAGGTGTGATGATCGTGGTTCGCCCACCCCAACCCCAGCACCGCTTGCCGGGCAAGTTGGATTCGCCCCGCTCGATTTCGCTGCTGCCAGTACTGTCGCTCGGCTTTGAAGAACAGTTCACAGGCCCGATCACGTCCGAGGTCCTTCATCGCCGCATCGGCAAGCTCTCCCGCCGCAGCAAAGCCTTCCGCGTCCTGTTCAAAGTCACGCCGGCGAAGCAGAAATCGTTCGTAGTGCAGCGCGACGAGAGCCGTGATGAGGGAATCGGCCGCTGAGGGTTCAAACGCCAGGGTTCCATGCCGTTCAACGACGATCACATCGACACCAGCATCGCTGGCAACGCGAGCTCGCCGCAGTGCAGACCAGGGTTCCCCTTCAATCGCAACATCAGTCATTTCGTGAGCAAACAGAAAATCCGCCACGGACTCGACCTTGATCGCCAATTCGCGTCTTTTCCCGTCGATCACTCGAATCCGGGGAAAGAGTCCTTCAGGATGATGCCAGACAGCTTCGCCCCCATCTGACTTCGTCTCGACATATCCGACGCCGGGCAATTCGCCGAGCATCGGGTCGACGTGGGGAATCCCAAAGTGGTCGATCCAATCGAGCAGGCGAGTCCCCGTTTCAGCGAGCATCCGCTGTGACAGCGCTGCGCCGAAGGGGCTCTGCTGCAGGCATTCATTCAGAAGTTGATGGACAACGCGTGCTGGCGCGGGCTGAGGCTTCCAGGAGTGTTCGGTTAACTTGGCGAGAGAATCGTTTGCTGTCTGCAGGACGGTAGCCATGTCTGAATCTCCTGAAAGAAATGTGCGGATCCACAGACCCGACATCCGTGCCGAGGATACTCCAACGCATTCCAGCAGTTCGGTCCTCGTCATTGAGCTGGCGTGAGACAGCGGTGGAGGTCAGAACATGCGGGATTTGACTGACGATGGAATTGTAGGGATGTTCGTCCAGCGGCGGCGAGGCTGCCGTGACGCGAGAACCGGAAATGTCTCGCCACACCGAATGTTCGTCTTACCCCGTTTTCCAGACATCGGTCCGGCGAAAGCCGACAACTTTTGTCCGAGAGACTCGTGATAACGGCGAATCCCGCCGATTTATATTGTGCGTGAAACAGTTCACGAAACGTCAGTTACACTTGTAAAAAGGCAACGAGCGATCCTCCTTCGACAATACCGCCCCGCACCATACAAGACCTCGCGGTCGACTGTGATGTGAATTGTGTTGCGACTGGATCACCCTGAAATGCGTCCCGGCCGTGGTTCGCTTGCAATTCTGGCGGGAAGAGCAAGGCGACACTTCCACGGTCTCTCAAAAAACCGCAGTCACAGCAATGTGGCTGCGGTTTTTGTTTTTATGAATCGAATTGAGACAGTCGCTCGACCATTCCCCCCGTGCATCCTAGAATCGATCCGCTGCTCGAGATGATCCGGATCAGGATCGGACCACGGAATCAGAGACTGCCTCCCATCACCGCTGTCTCCTCCCACAGAATCCGATTCTGGCGATCCAGTCAAAGCGGCAGTAACGGAGTTGACCATCTGACCGGGGTCCCGCATCCCGTAGTGAATCCCCTCGCGTAGTGAATCAGGTTACGACAGGCACCACTGCTCTCGTTCAGGAACGACTTCGATGAGTAAAGAGACGATCCAAGCCCTGATGATCATCGTAATTGGCGCTGGTGTTCTCCTTGTCGTGGTGGGACTTGCTATCTTCGCAGCCTACTTCAGACTCTGGCTGCGAGCCTTCGTCACGCGGGCGAAAATCAGCCCGCTTGCACTCTTCTTCATGTCGTTGCGGAAGGTGAACCCGACCGCCATCGTCGACGCCAAGATCATGGCCGTGCAGGCCGGTCTGAAAGAAGTGACGACCGAGCGGCTGGAAGGGCATTATCTGGCCGACGGCAATATCAAAACGGTGGTCCGGGCACTGATCGTCGCTCATCGTGCCCGTATCAATCTGAACTGGGATACCGCCGCCGCTATCGACCTGGCAGGACGAAACGTCCTGGAAGCCGTTCAGACCAGTGTCGATCCCAAGGTGATCGATTGCCCGGACCCGAAATCATTCGGCCGGACCACGCTCGACGGTGTCGCCAAGAACGGGATCCAGTTGAAAGCACGTGCGCGTGTGACGGTTCGCACCAACCTCGCACAGCTCGTCGGTGGAGCCACCGAGGACACGATTGTCGCTCGCGTCGGCGAAGGGATCGTCTCGGCCATCGGCTCGTGTAACACGCATAACGAAGTTCTCGCCAATCCCACGCTGATCGCCAGAACGGTGCTCGCCAAGGGACTCGATTCCCAGACCGCCTACGCCATCGTTTCGATTGATATCGCGGACATCGATGTGGGTGACAACATTGGCGCCCGCCTGCAGGCGGACCAGGCGGAAGCCGACATGCGTATTGCCCGCGCGAAGGCCGAAGAACGACGGGCTCGGGCCGTCGCTGCCGAACAGGAAATGAAAGCACTCACTGTCGAGAATCAGTCGAAGGTCGTTCTGGCCGAGGCAGAAATCCCCCTCGCCATGGCGGACGCCTACCGCTCGGGTTGCCTGCGAGCCCAGGACAACCACAACGGCGCGGCGTAAGGTTTTTCCAAGATTGTGGTTCACGGCCGTCTTCTTCTTGCGGAACGTTACGACCGTCGCAGGGTGAAGACGTATTCATGGAATGAAGGAACTCTGCTGATGCGTCTCACCATCCTTCTGGCGGCCATCATCACTTGCCTCGCTCACCTGACAGCCATCGCGGGTGAATTCAATGAAGTTCTGAGCATCGGGCAGGTGGCCCCTGCATGGGAAAAACTGCCTGGCTCAGACGGAAACCCTCATTCGACCAGCGAACTCAAGGAAAAACAGGTCCTCGTCGTCTCCTTCACCTGCCTCAGTTGCCCCACAGCGATGGATTACGAAGCGAGATTCGATGCCCTGTCGAAGCAATACGGCGGTCCCGACGGCAAGGTGGGGTTCGTTGCGATTTGTGTGAACCAGATCGCTCCCGATCGCCTCGACAAGCTGACACAACGGGCCAAGCAACAGAAGCTGTCGTTCCCCTACCTGTATGACGAATCGCAAAAAATCGCCAGGGATTTCGGGGCCACGTTCACCCCTGAATACTTTGTACTGGACCGGGACCGCAAGGTCGTCTACATGGGAGCACTCGACGATTCGACCGACGCGGAGAAGGTCACCAGACGGTACGTCGAGGAAGCGATCAACGCGGCCCTCAAAGGCGAATCCCCTGAGACCAAGGAAACGATTGGTCGAGGCTGCCGGGTCCGCTACGCCCGCGAACGTAAATAACCGCAAATCGCGAATGGGTCTTCGGATCCCCCCGGCTCTTCCTGAACGAACCCCGCAATGTCGTCCGGCCCCCCTCCCCTCGACGTGATTCAGAGCTGGCTGCAATCCGTCATCACGGATCCCCAGGGGATCGAAGCAGGAATCGCATCCTCTCCGGCGATGGACCGAATCGCGACCAGCGTCTCCGATGTTGAGTCAGTCATTCTCCCCTCGCAGCGCCTGAGCAGTGTCGATCGGCTGCGGATTTACGGCAACGCCTACTTCGGACGCCTGCTGGACTGCCTGCGTTCTCAGTTTCCTGCAGTGCGGCAGGCGGCGGGCGACGATGCCTTCGATGGCCTGGCATTCGGCTATCTCGTCAGCAACCCGTCGAAGAGCTACACCCTGGCGGAACTGGGTGCCTCGTTCGAGTCCTACCTCCGGTCGACCCGCCCCCCTCGCGAGAGCAATCCCGGGAGTGCTGAGTTCGATTTTGCCGACTTTCTGATTGACCTCACACGCCTGGAAGCCGTTTACAATGACATCTTTGACGGTCCCGGCCCGGAGCGAGTTCCGTCACTCAGCGCCGATTCTCTTGCCGGTTTATCGCCCGAAAAATTTGCGGCATCAGTGCTCGGGTTTCATGCGTCTGTGCGACTGAGGGAGTTCGGATTCCCGGTTCACGAATACGCCACCGCCGTTCGTCGCGGAACGCCACCCACTCTTCCGAACCCCCGCCCCGTGTATCTGGTGATTACGCGCCGTGATTACATCGTTCGCCGGTTCGAAGTGACTCGCTCCCAGTACCATCTCTTGTCGGCACTTTACCAGCAACAGCCCGTCGGCGTGGCTCTGCAGACTTTGTGCGGCATTCCCGAATTCGATCTCGATTCTCTGAAGAACGACTTGCAGCATTGGTTTCGTGAATGGACCGCAGCACCGCTATTTGCCGAAGTCCTTGAAGTGACGCCCGCGAACGCCATCCAACGACGCTAAAACCCGCCCCCATTGACGAGTGAATTTGCGATTAAGCAGGCTGTCGTCCTGTCGCACCGCTGGAACAGCGACCTCAATTGAACCGGCGTGACAGGTAGAGGAATTCAATTTGACATCAGACTATCGGTCATGAAGCCCGGACCGCAGGCGATATATTTCTAACTAAACCAGATCGCACCCTGGTTTCCGTCAGCATCGAAAAAAAGACTGGCGGTTAAGTACGCCGTTCCGAACAGACAGGCGAACAAGGCAACAATACAAGCGATTGCCGTGACGAGAGATCGCCATTCGCGCATGCCGCGTGTTCGAATCAGGTAGACGAAAATCCCGAAGATGAAGAAGAAAATCAGAAACAGCTTCATCACGGGACCCAGACGAAAAGATCGTTCCGCCGCATCCGTGAAGCACCAGGCCACACCCAGGATGGTCACTGGCAATCCTAGAATCAAATCGATCAG